>CAZBFT010000027.1:0-9621 GCA_964491465.1 uncultured Pseudomonadales bacterium | reverse complement strand
AGAACCTAGCACCACGCTTACCTCTTATAAGAGTTTGCCAGTTTCACGGGAAATTGAAAATTCCGGAACTATGCCGAGAGAATATCTCTATAAAAACGACTTCTTTACGCCACAGGAATAACGGTAGGGGTATCCCCAAGATTTTTGATCAAAGTTCTAACACATTCCCGCAATCGACCCCAAACCTAAACTGATAGAATATTCTCATGGATAAAAGTAAGCTCGCAGTCGATACATACGAGAAAATTGCAAGCAAATACGCAACTCAATATTTCGACGACATGGTCGATATACCATATATCGACAAGTTTTTAGCTAAGCTACCAAAACAGAGCAAGATTTTGGACGTCGGGAGTGGACCAGGACAGTTCGCCAAATACATGTGCGGAAAAGGATTTGAGGTCATTGGAATCGATTATTCCAAAGAAATGGTCGCAATTGCCAGAGAAAAAGTACCGAACGTCGATTTCCGCTACATGGACATGAGACATCTCGATTTCCCCAACAACTCCTTTGACGGTGTTTTCTCCGCTTACTCACTTATCCATATCCCATCTAAAGAAGTGGTATCAACTCTCAAAGGGTTTCATCGGGTACTCAAAGCTGGCGGTTATGTCGAGATAGCAGTACAAAAGGGTGAAGCCGACAAAATTATCGATGAACCATTCATGCCCACCGAAAAAATGTTTTTTAACTTTTTTACAGAAAAAAGAATCACCAATTACCTGATTGAAACAGGTTTTAGGATAGAATCCCAAGAGCTTATGCCAATAGACGATGCCGAGACCATGAGTGACAAAGTTATTTATATAATCGCCAAAAAGGACAAATAATATGGGTGCAATGACCGAAATAAACTCTATTGTTCGCTTTCCTGGAGATTTCGATCTATCCAAGCTCAAAAAAGGACTAATCGTCGACCTCACGCTAGATCGCGAGCGCGTACTTCCACTTCGGATCGCCTTGCTCTACTTTCATACCGACTGGAATTTCCTGGGCTATTGCCGAGTCCTATCTATCACACAAAAAGATGGCCAAACCCACCTCCAAGTAGAGGTACTTACTGTCTTTACCAAAGAAGAGCAAGAAATGTATAAGGCGAAATTTGTCGAAGCCGGTAAGTTTACTGGGGAAGCAAAATAGGAGCAATACTTCAAAATATGGTTACCATAAGGACTTATCAACATACAGATTATCCACAAGTTATCACACTCCTCCAAGAAGCGGATCTTTATGCCGATACTGGGGAATCAGAAGAAAATCTGGCTAGTATGGTCAAAGCCAATCCAGAATCTATCCTTGTAGCTGTAGATCAAGATAAAATTGTTGGCAATATTTTCGTCATTCCATACGGTGCCAAAATATCTTTCCTATTTCGCCTAGCAGTGAAAAAAGAATATCGTCATCAAGGCATTGCCACCCAAATCCTAGGTTACGTCGAAGATTTAGTTCATAAAAAGGGGGTTGTCGAACTATGTCTCTTCGCCGACGAAACCAACAAAGATCTGCAGTCATTCTACAAAAAGCGTGGCTGGACAAGCTCCAAACAACCCTACTACTGTCTTTGGAAGGTGATTCCGACTCGTTAGACAAACTAATTACTTGTTGTTTAGCTGGTTCACAATCGAGAACCACGCCGCTCGGTTCCAGGTTTCCAGGGCAATCGCCGCTTTGTGACCGCTGGCGCTTATTGCCTCAGATAATTTGAGCGCTTCCTTGGGGTACATTGGCCCAGTTATTACTGCCCCTCCAGCATGGTTTCTCCTCACATACCACCCCCGGCCATCCAATCCGATCCAGTGCCACGGCATCCCATCGCGTAGTCTCATTCTCCACCCCCAACCTAACTCGTGCTGTGTCCAAATTCAATACAGACCAAATGAGTATTAGAACCCATAGTGTATAATGGCTACATATCCCCGGGAAAGGTTTTATGTCTCGTGTTGATAACCTAGATGTTTTGGTGGTCTATTCGGCGGATATTGCCACGAGCGCCTCAGTGAGCGATGCCCACAGCCAGCACCCCTTTGCCTTGGACTCCACCGTGCCGGTTTTACTACTTCTGCCGACATCGTCGGACCTGGCACCTGCCACAGCTACTGGACATTTGACAGCGATAGCTGGACCAAAGTGTCCCGGCACGCCCAATCTTGCCAAATTTTTGACAAATTATCTCCCCGCAACTCACTCCGCCGCTCTGAGCGGGACCTCTTGCTCTCCAGTTCGACCGTCAAACCGTTTAATGACATTGATTTGCACGCGACATTTTTTGACAAGCTCACTACCTACCAAATGCTGTCAGAGTATGCTCTCCCCACCGTACCCGTAGAGTCAAATACTCCACTTTCTGTCAAAACCGCTCTACGCCAACTCCGACACCTGGTACACCGCCAAAAATACCCCGCAGATTTCACCCGGGCTCTCATTCTCAAAGACCGTTTTGGCGCCGGCGGTAACCACGTCTATCGCATCACCCAAGATTTTTTGCACAACCTCACCCATATTATGCGACTCCATCCCCAAATCAACTTTATTCTCCAACCATTTCTGGCTTTTGATCGCGGGTTTATTTATCACGACCGTCTTACCGCGACTGACATTCGTCTAATCTATCACCACGGCAATCTGCTCCAGTGCTACATCCGTCAAGCCAAAGCTCAAGACTTCCGCTGCAATCAGCATCAGGGAGGAGAGCTAGTCTATGTCCAAGCCAAAGATATTCCTGCTGTCGTCCACCGGATTTCTCACCGGATTATGCGCCTACTCAACAAAACGAGCTCACTTTTTGCCCTAGATTTCCTCATCAGCAACTCAAGTCACCCATATTTTCTCGAGGGAAATGTTGGTCCCGGCATTTCTTGGGATAACACTAACCTCCCGGACGTCAAAAATGTCCAAAAGATGATTCACAGCATTGTCGCCGAATTTGCTGACCGTATTTCCACACCCTCTGCTCTACTCTGATCTCTTGTTAGTAGCTGCTCTAGTTCAGTACAATTGTCCCGTGATCAAACCACGTCCCATTATCCTCTCCGGCAGTATCAGTATCGACCGGATTATGAACTTTCAAGGTAGTTACAAAGACCTGATCCAGCCGGACAAACTGCACGTCCTCTCGCTCTCCATTCTGATTGACCAGCTGCAAGACAGTCGTGGCGGTACGGCCGCCAACATCGCCTACAGCTTGGCTCTCATGGGAGACCACCCTGTACTACTTGGCTCCATAGGCAAAACTTCGCAGGTGTATCTGGACGATCTGGCCAAGTTGGGGGTCGAAACATCCCACGTGCACCTGTCCGATCTACCTACAGCCACCTTTACCGTCCTAACTGATAGCGATAACAACCAGGTAGGCGGCTTTTACCCTGGCGCCATGGGTGACTGTGCCTCTATCAATTTAGTTCCCTGGTATCACCAAGACGTGCTCGTTGTTATTTCGGCCAATGATCCGGCTCTCATGCTGCGGCTGGTAGGGGAATGTCAGGCCCATCGCCTCACTTATGCCTACGACCCGGGCCAGCAAGTCAGCAACGTGCCTGCCACTGATCTCTTGGCCGGTATCCAAGCCACCGAAATTTTGTTTGTAAACGACTATGAGCTGAGTGTTCTTACCAATCGCACCAAACTGTCAGAGTCCACGCTCAAATCCCAAGTACCCATTGTCGTCACCACCTTGGGCAAAGATGGATGCATTATTGAAGGCAAAAATCTCCCATCTCCCATCCGGGTAGGCGTCGTGCCCGGCATTAAACCCGTGGACCCGACTGGTGCCGGCGATGCATTCCGCTCCGGCTTCCTCTACGGCTACTGTCGCGGTTGGGACTTGACCGCTTGCGCCGAACTTGGGGCTGTCGTGTCCAGCTACACCGTCGAGCTCTCGGGTACCCAAACCCACACCTTTACTCGCCTAGGCCTTGCAGAGCGTTACCAAAAAGCTTTTAATAAACCAGTTAACTTATAGGAGTAACTATGCACGACTACAAAGTCAAAGATATCAAGCTGGCCTCATGGGGTCGTAAAGAAATTACTTTAGCCGAAAAAGAAATGCCCGGCCTCATGTCCCTTCGCTCCGAATATGGCCGCAAGAAACCGCTCCGAGGCGCCCGAATTAGTGGTTCACTTCATATGACCCGCGAGACCGCCGTCCTCATCGAAACCCTCAAAGTGCTTGGAGCCGAGGTCCGCTGGGCTAGCTGCAACATTTTTAGCACGCAGGATCAATGTGCCGCTGCGGTCGCGGTCGCCGGTACCCCAGTCTTCGCCTGGAAAGGGGAGTCGGAAACCGAGTACTGGTGGTGTACCGACCAAACCCTCAAATTCAAAGGCGGTTTAGGCCCCAATCTTATTCTGGACGACGGAGGTGATTTAACATCCCGTATCCATTCCAAATACCCCAAATTGTTAGCTGATATTAAAGGTGTCTCCGAAGAGACAACTACCGGTGTCCATCACCTCTATCAAATGATGGAAAAAGGCAACCTCAAAATCCCGGCCATCAATGTCAACGACAGCGTAACCAAAAGTAAATTTGACAACAAATATGGCTGCCGCGAAAGCTTAGCCGACGGCATCAAGCGGGCTACCAATATCATGCTGGCCGGGAAAATCGCCGTTGTCGCCGGCTATGGCGACGTAGGGAAGGGGAGCGCCGAAAGCCTGCGCGGCTTTGGCACCCGCGTCCTCATCACCGAAATAGATCCTATTTGTGCCCTCCAAGCTCTCATGGAAGGCTACGAAGTGGTCACCATGGAGCAAGCGGTGAAAATTGCCGACATTTTTGTCACGGCCACGGGCAATCGAGACATTATCACCATCGAGCACATGGCCAAAATGAAAGATACGGCGATTGTTTGCAACATCGGACATTTTGACGTCGAGATCCAAGTGGACAAACTCAATCACTATAAGGGAATCAAAAAACAGGAGATCAAGCCGCAGGTCGACCTCTACACCTTCCCCGACGGCCATCGTCTCATCCTCTTGGCCGAAGGTAGGCTAGTCAACCTAGGTTGCGCCATGGGGCACCCCAGTTTTGTCATGAGCAATAGCTTTACCAACCAAGTACTAGCCCAAATCGAGCTCTGGACCAAAAAGTACGAGGTTGGTGTATACCGCCTCCCCAAACATTTGGACGAAAAAGTGGCCGCCCTCCACGTGGCGCAGCTTGGCGGCAAAATGACTAAATTATCACGCGATCAGGCTTCCTACATAGGCGTCCCCACCACTGGTCCGTACAAAGCCGACCACTATCGCTACTAGCCACTTACTTTCCTCTTACCCGGTAGGTAGGAACATTACCCGAAAGTGTGTTATACTGATTAGTCATGGATTTCACACTTAAATCACCATATCAGCCCTCGGGTGACCAGCCCGAGGCAATTGACGCCTTAGTTAAGGGCATTAAAAATGGTGCGCAGAATCAAGTCCTTTTGGGTGTGACCGGCAGCGGCAAAACCTACACCATGTCCCAGGTCATCACTCGGACCCAGTTGCCGACTCTCATCATCAGTCACAACAAAACGCTGGCCGGCCAGCTCTACCAGGAAATGCGCGACTTCTTCCCTAGCAATGCGGTCAGTTACTTTGTCAGCTACTACGACTTTTACCAACCCGAGGCCTACGTCCCCAGTAGCGATACCTATATCGAAAAGACCGCCGACATCAACGATCAAATTGACAAACTCCGCCTCCAAAGCACCACCAACATCATGACTAGGAGTGACGTGATCGTGGTCGCTAGCGTCAGCTGCATTTACAACATCGGGGACCCGCGCGAGTACGGCAAATTTGAACTGCCCATTTACAAAGGTCTCCACACCGACTGGCAGACTCTCGGTGAGCAGCTTATCCGCATGCAGTACAGCCGGAGCGAATTCGAGTTTACCCGCGGCAGCTTCCGCTTGCGGGGAGGCAACTTTGACATTTACCCCGCCTATCAGGACACTGCCTTCCGGGTGAAAATCGATAATGGCGTGGTCTCCGACATCTCCGAGTTTGACCCTGTCTCAGGCAAAATCCTTGCACCTTTAACCTTTAACCTTTCTACCGGCATCGTCATTTATCCTGCCAAGCATTATCTCCTGGATCAAGAACGCTTTCTCAAAGTTGAGTCGGATATCCGCCGTGACCTGGAAAAAGAATATCTGTCATTTAAGGAAAAAGGCAAGCTAGTCGAGGCCCAGAGGTTATTACAGCGCACCAACTACGATCTCGAAACCATGAAAGAGCTGGGGTTTGTGAGCGGCATCGAAAACTATAGCCGCTACTTTGACGGCCGCGCTATTGGCGAGCGTCCCTACGCCCTCCCCGACTACTTCCGTCATGCCTATGGCGACAACTGGCTCTGTATCATCGACGAATCGCATATGACCGTCCCGCAGATACGCGGCATGTATCACGGCGACCAAGCCCGCAAACGCACCCTTGTCGACTACGGTTTTCGGATGGAAGCAGCCATGGACAACCGTCCCCTCAAATTTGAAGAGTTTTCTGCCATCCCACCCCGCTTCCTCTATGTCTCTGCCACTCCCAGCGACTGGGAACTAGAAAAATCTGCCGATCACATCGTGGAACAACTAGTCCGTCCGACCGGCATCGTCGATCCCGAAATCGAGATCCGGCCAGCCGAAGGGGAAGTTCAAGACGTCATCGCCGAAATTAAAAAGCGAGCCGCCAAGAGCGAACGGGTTTTAGTCACCACCCTCACCAAAAAGACCGCCGAAGACTTGACTGCCTACCTCAAAGAGCAGGGTATGCGCGCCAGCTACCTCCATAGCGACATTAAAACTCTAGAGCGTACCGACATCCTCGATGCCCTCCGGAAAAACGAATTTGACGCCCTGATCGGCGTCAACTTGCTGCGCGAAGGCTTGGACCTCCCCGAAGTGACCTTGGTCGCCATTCTCGACGCCGACCGCGAAGGGTTCCTCCGTTCTCGCGTCAGTTTGATCCAGACCATGGGACGCGCCGCCCGCAATATCAAAGGCGAGGTGATTCTCTATGCCGACCAGATCACCGATTCGATGCGTCTGGCAATTAGCGAAATCAAGCGCCGCCGTCAGTATCAACTCAAATTTAACCAAGCACGCCACATCACTCCGGTGAGCATTAGCAAACCCCTACGGGAAAAGATTATCGAAGGTGAGGATAGTACCGCTACCTGGGATAATCTGGACAAAATGGCAACCCGTCAGTCGCTCGCACTCGATGCCGATGGTTTGACTCCTCGCGACCGCAACAAGTGGATCAAGCGGTTGGAGCGCGATATGAAAAAAGCCGCCGAAAACCTCCAGTTCGAACTGGCCATCGAACTTCGCGACAAATTGCGGCAGTTAAAAGAAACCAAATAATGTAGGGGCGGGGTAATCCCGCCCGCAAAAATATAAATTGGAGAATTTGAGAATTTAAGATTGGAGAATTATATGTCATACATCCGTATCCGCGGCGCCCGCCAACACAACCTCAAAAATATCGATTTAGATATCCCCAAAGACCAGTTTGTGGTCATGACCGGTGTATCCGGCAGCGGCAAAAGCAGTCTGGCTTTTGACACTATCTACGCCGAAGGCCAAAGGAGATACGTGGAAAATCTATGCAGTTACGCCCGCCAATTTCTGGGACTCATGGACAAACCCGACGTCGACAAAATCGAAGGTTTATCTCCTAGTATCAGCATTGACCAAAAAACTGTCAGCCACAATCCCCGTAGTACCGTGGGCACTACCACCGAAATCTACGATTATTTACGTCTGCTCTATGCCCGGATCGGCCATCCCAAATGTCCCAATGACGGGACCGAGATCACCAAACTCAGTCTGGACGAAATCGTCTTGCGCGTGCTAGCCCAAATGGAGTCGGTGTCTGCCAGTGCCAAAGCCAAGCCCCACACCTTTCGCATCCTCTCTCCCGTGGTGCGGGGGAAAAAGGGCGAGTTTAAAGACCTTTTTGACAATCTTCGGAGCAAAGGTTTTAGTGAAGTCTTGGTTGATAAACAAAAATTTAGTCTCAGTGACGAGATCTCGCTCCTCAAAGCCAACCCCCACACCATTTCCGCCATCATCGATACTATCTCGGTAAAAGCCTCAGAACTCAAAGACCAAGTGTTTGTGGGTAATCTCAAATCACGGCTCACCTCCAGTTTGGAGCTTTGTCTCAAACTTTCTGTTGGTTTAGCCATCCTCGAACATGATCAAGATTCTCTATTATATTCCGAAAACTATGCCTGTCCGGTCTGCGGTCACGCCCTCCCCGAAATTGAGCCGCGCATGTTTTCCTTTAACTCTCCCCTCGGTGCTTGCCCCACCTGCAAAGGCCTGGGTTTGATCGAAAAAATTGATCCCGAGCGCGTCATTAATCCCCGCCTTTCCTATAACCAGGGTGGTATTCTCCCGCTCAACCGCCTGCTCCTCACCGAAACCTGGTATACCCGCCTGGTCAGTACCGTGGCCGAGCAAGAGCGTGTGAGTCTCACTACCCCAATCGGCGAGCTTACCGACCGGGAAAAACAAATCCTCCTGTACGGTACGGGGAAAGAGTACGAGGTGGTCGGACACAATCTGAAAGGTAAAGTCACCAGCATCCACGAAATCTGGAACGGCATCATCCCGCGTCTCGAACAAAGGTACTTTGAAACGACTAGCGAATGGTCACGCATGGACCTGGGCCAGTACATGCGACAAGAAATTTGTCCCGACTGCCGCGGCCTCAAACTAAAAAAAGAGGTGCTAAGCATCACGGTGGATAACCTCAACATTATCGAAATGACCAATCAGGCCGTATCAGACCTCCGTCTCTACTTTGAAACCAAGCTGTCGCAAGTATTAAACCCGTACGAATTACAAGTTGCCTCCGGCATCGTAAAAGAAGTCACCAGCCGCCTCAATTTCCTCGACAATGTCGGGCTTGGCTATCTCGACCTCGCCCGCGCCAGCCGCACTTTGTCTGGGGGCGAACAGCAGCGGATCCGCCTGGCCAGCCAGATCGGCACCGGCCTAACCGGCGTCCTCTATGTCCTCGACGAGCCCAGCATCGGTCTCCACAGCCGCGACGTGGACGCGCTCATTGCCTCACTCAAAAAATTAGTTGATCTCGGCAACACTCTGATCGTAGTCGAGCACGACGAAGAAACGATCCGCTCCGCCGATTATTTGGTCGAGTTAGGCCCGGCCGCGGGCGAAAACGGCGGGCACGTCACCGCCCAAGGCACGATGCAGGAGATCCTGCACAACCCCCAGTCTCTCACTGGCCAGTATCTCTCCGGGACCAAATCCATTCCCTCCGTGATCGCTCCCGTCAAAACCACTCTGGGAACTGTCAAATTGATTGGCGCCCGGCAGCACAATCTCAAGTCACTCAATTTGGAACTACCACTCGGGAACTTGATCGGGATCACGGGAGTCAGCGGCAGCGGCAAGTCAACACTGATTACCGAAACCCTCTACCCAGCCCTCAAATACTACGTCGACGGCACCTGGAGTGACCACATGGGCACGTATGATCGTCTGGACGGCTACCAGTACGTTGGTTCCTGCTACCTGGTAGATCAAAGCCCCATCGGGCGCACTCCGCGCAGCAACCCGGCCACCTACGTCGGCTTTTTTGATCAAATCCGTGAGCTCTTTG
>CAZBFT010000026.1:8456-10488 GCA_964491465.1 uncultured Pseudomonadales bacterium | reverse complement strand
TATATTCTTTTTGCGCAGTGTAGCCAGAGCGATTAGCGAGTTCTCACTAGCAAAAAGAGTTACGCCGAACCCGAGCGAGCTATTATTCATATTGTTCTAATTCCTTCATTGCAAGCTTTAGCTCCTGCTGGTCTGGCACTTTATCATGCCAAAGTGGTTTATTCTCCATAAAACTTACCCCCTTACCCGCAGTCGTCTTGGCCACTACCATCACCGGTCCGCCCATCACTTCTTTGGCTTGGTTTAGCACCTTGACTACCTGTTCTGCCTTGTTCCCTTCCACTTCCAGTACGTGTAGACCAAAGGCTTCTAGTCTCCCCGCCACTTCACCATAAGTCGCCACTTGGGCAATATAGTTTTCAATTTGAATGCGGTTCCGGTCGAGGATAAAGATTAAATTATCTAGCTGACGCCTCACAGCCAAGTTAATAGCTTCCCACACTTGCCCCTCCTGCAACTCCCCGTCCGACATTATGCAAAACACCCACGGCGTTTCCTTTCGCGACCGATACCCATACTTCATTTTGAGAGCCAAAGCCATTCCTACCGCCACACTCACCCCCTGCCCCAAGGGACCAGCCGACACTTCTACTCCTGGCGCACTCCCGCGCTCAGGATGACCTGGCAACCGTCCCCCAATTTGCATAAACGTATCAAGCTCGTCAACTTCAAAGTATCCTGCTCTTGCTAGAGCGGCATATAGCACTGGACAGTAATGCCCGCACGACAAAACTATTCTGTCCCGCTCTTCCCAGCTCGGATTTTTTGAGTCAAACTTTGCTACACCTCCAAAATATAGCGATGTGACAATCTCCGCGCTCGATAGCGGCCCCGCCACGTGCCCCGCCCCTGCTTTAAAGACCATTTTTAACACATCCGCGCGCAACTGGTTGGCAATTTTCAGGTAATCCTGGGCAGTGGGCATATAGACAGTATAACCTCTAGCTCATAAATGCACTCTCACCGCAGTGCTGGCAGTGCGAGTGGTCTATTCTATTCAAAGCACTTTCCAGTACTTTCATGGTTGGCAAAATATCGTCAATCCCATCCACAATCCGAAACACATCCATCTCCTTGGCATCAATCAACATATTGTCGTGAATCGCCCCAATGACTTGCCGCCAAAAAGACCCCACTAAGATAAACGGTTTATGGTGACCATAGTAAAGTTTGGCCAATACCCACGCCGTCCCTAACTCCGAGATTGTTCCCGTCCCACCCTGGAAAATCAAAAAGATGTCCGATCGTTCCATTAACTTAAACATCCTCTCAATATAATTATGGGTTCGGATTTCTTTGTCGGTATTATTTGATAGATATCTGCCCTCAAACCCGCTCGCATGCTCCGGGTAAAATGTCACCGACTCTGTGTGGCCGCCTACACTCTCCGCCCCCCTGGTCGCCGCATCCATGATCCCTGGCCCTCCCCCATTTACAATCACATATCCCAGTTTGGCCAATTTTTTGGCCGCGTGATACGCCGCTTGATAGTAAGATGAATCGGGCAACACCGCCGCATCCCCAAATACCGCCACTTTCTTAAACTCCACCTGCTTAGTTTTCTTCATGCATCAATATTATCCTTCTGATTTTTGATTTTTCAGTTCTAAGTTAAAATCTCCTCTCCACCACGCGCTATTGGCCCCTGCCTCGTCTGCTCCCGCCTCTAATACTCGTTTAAAGGTCTCTTTATTTATGCCGCCGTCGATCAAAATCTTTCCTTGGTACACCATTCTCAACTCCTTAATCTTGGTTATTACCCTTTCATCAAATGCTGCGCCAGTAGTCCCAGGTGGTATTGCTAATAGTAGTACGACTGCGCTCATTTTTAGCGCCTCTGGTTCTATTTCTTCAATCGGTGTCTCAATTTTTAGCGCCAATCCACCGTTCACTCCGTATCCACCCACTGCTTCCAAAAAATGCACTTGCGACCCCATCCTCTCAATTTGTCCGATCAAGCGCGCCGGCTTTAGTGCCGCACACTCCTCTATCCACTCAGTCGGATCGTCCACCAATAAATGCATATCCATTG
>CAZBFT010000026.1:4417-8446 GCA_964491465.1 uncultured Pseudomonadales bacterium | reverse complement strand
CCACTCAAATCGAACTGTTGTAAATCCGCCGGCACAATCGAAAGTAACTCAGAAAACAATCCGTCCCCGATATCAATATGCACGCGGTCAATCTTTTGCTCCCGCAACAAATCGAACTTGTGCCCTACTTCTGCTACGTCCGACTCCATGATTATCGGGGTAATCATCGGATCCTCACATCGGTAATTTTTTGCCTTCTCCGCTCGTGCCTAGTCGCCTCACTTTTCTCTGTTTCCAAAAATAACCTCACTCGCTCATTTGCTTCTTCTCCCCCCACCCAATCGGCCGGTATCACTAGTATGTTAGCGTCCTCATCCTGTCTCCCCTGCACCGTCACTTCTTCATTAAATCCGATCACCGCCCGCACGTTATGAAACTTGTTGGCCAGCACGTCCATCCCGTGCCCGCTCCCACACAGCAGAATTCCCTTATCGCTATCACTCCCCTCCACATTCGAAGCCACTTTCACTGCTGGATCCACGTAGTCATCCTCCGGATCTAGCAAGTATGCCCCCACATCCTCTACTTCATAGCCGTTATCAGACAACCACAGTTTTATCTGCTCTTTGAGTTCAAACCCCCGGTGATCCGCGCCTATATAAATCATACCTTTATGCTACCACACCAAGAGTAGGACTAGACTGCGAGCACAGAGTGCAGGTGTATCTCTCCAAGAAAAAATTCTACGCAGCGCGACTGGCGCGAGTATATAGGTAAAAATTTCACCAGAAATTTATTACCGGTTTTTCTAGGAGATGGTACACCGAACTCGAGCTCGCGACTTTATCCGAACCACTCGGGACTCACAAACTTAATCAAAGCCTGCAGCACTATCTGCACATACGCCCCCTTCCTGTCCAGCTCTCCCTTGGTAAACACCCCGATCGCCCCCTTGGTCCGCTTTACGTCAAATTTCATCAGCTCTTCCATGATCGGCCCCAGTTCCTCACCCTTCTTTATCCTCACCGCAATTTTCTCCGGTAATTCAAAATATAATCCTCCTCCCAACCCCTCGTTAGTTTCCGATTTGAGAATTTGAGAATTTGGGATTGGAGAATTTTTGACTACACACACCCAAGCACACTCAAATAATTTCCCCTTCCCTCCCCGCAGCCCAGTCCAGTTGGGATTAGTCGGATCAAACTCAGTTACACCTCCCTCCAACCCTACCCCATACTCCGCTTGAGCGTCAGATTTTAGTGCGGCGTACGCCCGTTGTCTCGCCCCGTTCATCGTTTCCCGCTCACTCATCGGTTGCGCCGCCACCCCACTCGCTACATCAACTCCAACCACTTCGCAATCTGGCCAATACTTGCGAAACGCCTCCTCTACTGCCCCCACCTTAACTGGATTTTTGCTCCCTACTACAACCTTGATGGCCATATAGATATATTGTAGCAAGGCAAGCCCGTTAGCGATGCGATAGGTGCAGGACGTAACTGTTTTTGCGCAGTGTAGCCAGAGCGATTAGCGAGTTCTCACTAGCAAAAAGAGTACGTCCGAACCCAGCGAGCTAACATCGCTACATCATCCCCAACTTTAACTTTGCCTCTTCGCTCATCCTCCTCAACGTCCACGCCGGCTCCCACACCAGCTTTAGCTCCACCTCGTCTGCCTTTAGTGGCTTCAGTGCCGTTTTAATCATTTTATCGATTACCGGCGCCAGCGGGCAACCAGGAGTAGTGAGTGTCATTATCACCAGTATTTTTTGTTTAAAGTTCTCAGTTTTGGTTTTGATTTTTGGTTTCTGAGTGATAAGTTTAACCTCATAAATCAGCCCCAAACTGACAATGTCTATATGCAATTCGGGGTCCATCACTGTTTGCAATCGTGCATAAACCATCTCGCTCGTAGTCCTAGTTTTCATGCGCTAAGTATAGCGCATAGCGTAAAATCTACGTATGTCTCAAATTAATCTTGATTCAATTTCCGACTTAGCAATTCACGATTTACGCGCCTGCTACACAAGCCAAGGCATTCTCGCCGGCAATCATCACTTTACTGACTATTGGGCACGCGACGGATTCTTCGCTGCTTTTGGATCCCTAGCGATCGGTGATAAAGAAATTGCCGAACAAATGGTCAAATTCTTTTTTTCCTTCCAAAGACCCGACGGACTTATCCCGTACCGCATTATGAATGGACCCATGCTAAGCCTATCCAAATATCTAGGTCATCCCCCATCTTATAGCCAACCCAAGCCCACCTATCGTCTGCGCGGAATCGGTTCACTGGTTTTGGATGGAACTACCCTTTCCATACTTTTCGCTGCGCTCAGCAATCAGACTCAACTAATTGCCCAAATTGAACTTGGGCTCAAGTTTCTAACCAATCACGAAGTGAATGGGTTGCTTTGGGACGGCCCAATGTGCGAGTGGAACGATGCTATCTGGAAATGGGGTAACCTCCTATATTCTAATATCATTTATTGGTACATGTACGACCGATTAGCCAGTTGGCAATCCACCCACAATCCCTCCTATTCGAGATCCCTTATCATCAAACGTGACTCTATCGCGTCATCGCTCCGCGCCCGCCTTTGGAACGGGCAGTACTTTGCCGATTGGCACGACTACAAACGCCAAGACTACTTTTACCCCTTTGGCAACTGCCTCGCTATTGTCTGGGGGCTTACCACCCCTCAGGAAACTACGTCTATCTTATCGCAATGCCACTTATCACAAATCGATTTCACCCTAGAGACGAACTCCCCCTCCTACCCTTGGTGGCGCGTTGATTTCCTTCAGCGCCTCGCTGGCATGGCCGATTATCAAAATCACGGTACATTATGGTGGCAAACTATTGCCGCATTTGTCTTGGCCGCCAAGCAGTCTAATCACCTAGATCTCGCCACTGCTCAACTAACCAAAATCGCAACCAAAGTTACCCGCGACCAATCAATTTACGAATGCTATGAACGTGATGGGCGTCCAGTCAAACGCACTTTTTACTCCTCGGAGCACCCTTTTGCTTGGGCTTCGGGTATGATTCTTTGGGCGATGACATATAATAACTCACATGCCAAACACTAAACCCTTCTTCTCCATCATCATCCCCACGCTCAACGAAGCCAGATACTTGCCCCATCTACTGAATGATCTCGCTGAGCAATCTTTTCGTGACTTTGAGGTCATTGTGGTCGATGGTAAGTCAACCGACGCTACCCTCAAGCAAGCCAAAGCTTTTACCTCCCGACTTCCTTCTTTGCGATTACTTACCTCTCCCAAACGCCACGTATGCGTCCAGCGCAACCTCGGAGCCAAACATGCGCATGGGTTAATCTTTCTCTTTATGGACGCGGACAATCGCCTTCCCACTTACTTCCTCCAAGGTATCAAGTACCGTCTCGAGGTGACTAGTGCCGATATGATTATTCCGTATATTGAGCCAGATATTAA
The DNA here is from genome assembly GCA_964491465.1 of uncultured Pseudomonadales bacterium. GTDB lineage: Bacteria > Patescibacteriota > Microgenomatia > UBA1400 > UBA12108 > UBA12108. Next base: position 5,048 of record CAZBFT010000026.1, on the reverse strand, counting down.
GACACCTCAAAACGAAGCCATTACCAATGCCGTCAACCTCTTTATCGAAATCCAAATCAACTTAAAACCAACCTATCTTCAAGAATGTATGGTGATCATTACCCAGTCCGCCTTCCACTCTATTGGTGGCTTTGATACCACCATCAACTATGCCGAGGGTAAATCCTTTATTAAAAGTGCTGCCTCTAACGGTTTTACCATTAAAGTCGTCAAAGATCCCTCTTACTCTATGTCTTTCCGCCGCTTACGCCAGTACGGCGTCCTTAGCGTCGCTGGACGTATTGCCCAAATGGAGTTATCAGAATTCTTGGGACCAGATTTTCATTTTTCTCGGGCTAAAAAAATCTACCCCATGCTCGGAGGTGCAACTTACACTCCTCCACCTCGTGTCAAAAACCGCTTTCTCAAAAACATTGCCAAACTCTTAAAAGATTTCTAGTACCCATTGGCCTCTAAACACTTACCACCAAAAACCAGCTCTGCTGCTGTATTTCACAACAAGAGAGCTGGTTAGCTGTTTAGGCTTTTTTGAGAACCGGCATACCGGTTCTTTTGGTTTCGACCACTTTGTAGCCGGCGGGAACGTCGTTAAGCGCTTCCGGACGGACGTCGCGAGCGAAATAATAGATTT
>CAZBFT010000026.1:939-4407 GCA_964491465.1 uncultured Pseudomonadales bacterium | reverse complement strand
CTGTGTGCGACCATTTTTCAGGGTTACTTTTTTACCGTGGAGATAATAGGTGTCACCCTTGCTGTTTGTGTATGAAAATGCCATTTGTTATTTCACCCCCTTCCCAAATTCCAATTCTAATTTTATGCCTTGTACCAGGCATCTACCTCTGGTTATACTCTGGTGTATATCCTGTGTCAATAGACCTCTAATCTGGAAAACTGACGCATTCAGATACAAACGACGTCATCTCAAGCTATGCCTACCCTGAGCTTGTCGAATGGGTCGAGTATCTATTTTGTCAGCTCAGCAACTTTTACCTCAAGCTGGGCCAGCTCTAACTTAATCCCATTCACATAAAATGTCGGTGTTCCGTTAATCCTATATCTGGTCGCCGCAACCACGTCATTCGCGATCGCGTCCTTAGTCGCTTGCGAATCCATATCAACACCAAACTTGTCCACTTCCAACTCAAGTGTTTGAGCATAACTCATAAAAGTCTCGCGCGGGTCAGCCAATCCTGCCCACTCCTGCTGCTTTGCAAACAAAACATCTCCGTATTCCCAAAACTTCCCTTGTATCCCCGCCGCTTCGGCTGCCTGCGCTGCCAATTGGGCGTTCTTGTGAATGGAAGTAAGGGGAAACTGGCGGTAAACCAAACTCACTTTACCTTCATACTTACCCATAATTTGCTTTAATGGTTCGTGTGCAGCCTGGCATGCTGGGCACTGAAAATCGCTAAACTCTGTAACTACTATCTCCCCCTCACCTTTTTTGTGCCTCATCTCTCCAGCTATGTCCGCGATTGCTTTGGTATCGGCCTGGCCAAACTGCCATAGCAGTCCCCCCACCCCTATGAGCACCCCCAACATCACCAATACAAACGTAATAACTGTCTTTGTGCTCATAAATACTTCGTACATTATACTAAATACTTAATACTCCAAGTTATTCCTCCGGCGGCCACGCTCTTTTATTACCTTCCCATATCTCGATCGCTCCCGTCGGACAACTTTGGGCGGCCAACATAATATTATCTAGCTCATCCGTGCCGTTTTCGATCATTTCCGCCAAGTTTTGCTCGTTTAGCTTAAATAAAGCTGGCGAAATCGCCACACAGCTAGCCGCCGCAATACACTTACTTTGCACGACTTTCACCACGTACTTGCCAATCGTTCTTACCACTTTGGCGTCATCGCTCATATTTCTTCCTCGCAGTGTCTTTTTCTCGAGCCTCTATGATACCACGGCAAATCGGGCAGTACTTGGGCGCAGCAAGTCCTCTCTGTTGATATAAAGCCTGCTCCTCCCCACTCCACACAAAACTATTCCCACAATTTTCGCACTTTAAAGTTTGGTAGTTCATGTAAATTTTTCGTGATAAATATTAGCTGGATTCATTCCCAGTGTTGGTAAAAGTGCCGTTACCTCATCTACCATTTCTGGATTTCCACACACATACCCTTCCCACTCTCGCAGACCTTCTTTGACAAAATCTCTCTTTAGGCAGTCCTGCACATGCCCATTGCACAGCTCCCATTCCTCGCTAGGCTGTGACAGCACAATATCAAACACAAAATTTGGATGTGCCTCGGCTAATCGCTCCCAGTTATCCACCCAAAACAACTCCTGCTCACTCCTCATTCCCCAATGCAGTCGAACTTGTCTGCTTTCACGTTTATTTATCAATAAATCATTGATCATGCTCCAAATCGGCGCGATCCCACTCCCAGTCGCCACAAACAACAACTTACTCTGTGCCACTTCCGGGCTCGTTTCGTTCACAACGAAACGGCCGAGTGGACCCAACACTTCTACCTCATCTCCCGGTTTTAATTTTCGCAAATACCCCGTCCCCAATCCCTCCGGGATCATCGCCGCCACCAAGTTTACTCCATGGTCATCGTCTGGCGACGATACGACTGAGTAGCTACGTCTCATCCCCTGTTCGTTCACTTTAATTGACACGTACTGCCCTGCCACAAAGCTAATTATGTCCGGCGTGACCAGTTCCAATTTCACAAACAAATAGCGCTCATTTTCTGCCAAAAAATATTTGTCACTGACCCTCGCCACAAACTTTTGTGCTTTCACAAATTCCATATTGGTATTTTACCAGACAATACCTGCCCCATTACTCCCACTGCCTGATTTCTTGTTCCGGCAAAAGGGTTTTACGCGGCGTCACCGCCAGCAATATTGCCGAAACAATGACTACCCCTCCCCCGATCCAACCAAAGCTTTGTAGCTCTCCCACCCTTGTTGCCAGCCAGCCGGCCAGGATCGGCCCAATAATATATGCTAGCGACAAAGTCGAGCTAGATAGACCAATTATGTGTTTTCTCCCCCTTTTCATCCTCACCGCAAAGTCGGAATACACCGCGTCAACCAGTGGCCAAGACAAGCCAAAGAAAATGCTCGCTATCAATACCACCAGTAGCACTCCCCATATATTCACGACCCAACCCAGTACACACAAGCTTAGTCCTCCCAGGAGCATAAATCGCTCCGCCCACTTTTTCTTGCCCTGATATATCCCCCATTTTGCTACCGCAAATCCCACAAAAAGTGAGGGTAACATATATGCCGACAAAAACCAGCCACCAGCCGGGTGAATTTCTTTTAACATATCGTTGACCACCGTCCCGGTTGTCCAAAAAGTCGCATCCACTACCCCCGCTAGCACACTTATCGTCAATACTGGCCACGCTTTTGCTCCCAAGCTCCGCCAGTGCGCAACTTCCGCCCAAATATGTAGGCCATGCGGGCTTTCCAACTGTTCCTCGTGTAGTGGTAACTTGATAACCAAGAAAAACACGTACGCCGTCAGTAGTACTGCTCCGGCTATTAGCATCGTCCCTCGCTCTCCCCAAATTGTCAGTCCTGCACCAAGCAATGGGCCTAGAAAATATGCCAGGTTCCGCACCACTCCCACTACTCCCCATACCGCCGGGCGCGAATGTGCCGGCGCCACTTGTGCCACAAATTGCTTCGTCATAAACGCGTCCAGCTCGTAATACACTCCCCACGCCGCCATCCCGACTAGCAGCATTGCTAGTACAAATCCCCATGTAGATCCCAATAATGCCAGAATAAATATGGTACTACCGAGCATCGCCATCCCGGCCAGCTTCTTTACTCCCGAATTGCGCAGTAGTTGGGGGAATATTAAATCCAGCAGCATCCCCACGACTGATGAGAATGCCATAACCAATCCCATGAGTAAGGGTGATCCAATCTTTTCTTGGATATATCCCGGCACAAAGTCAGACAATATCGCATCCGACAGTAAGACAAAAAACACCACTACCAAAAAAGCCCCCACTCTCCACCAGTATGGCTGGATCCCACTCAATACCATCTTCCGCATACTCCAATCCTATCCTGTTAGAATACTCTCATGCAAATCATCTCGACTACCGATCCTCAGGCTGTCCCAAAGGCTATTGCCGCCCTCACCCGCGGCGAGCTATTGATTTACCCGACCGA
>CAZBFT010000026.1:0-929 GCA_964491465.1 uncultured Pseudomonadales bacterium | reverse complement strand
CCTCGCGGTAGATGCCACCAATCCCGAAGCTGTCACCAAAGTACTCGCCTACAAAGGCGACCGCCACCGCCAAGTCAGTATCGCCGTATCTAGCCAGGACATGGCAGCCAAATACGTCCAAATCAACGCCATGGCTGCCAATCTTTATACCCACTTTCTCCCCGGTCCCATAACCGTCATTTCTACCAGTCTTCATGCGGTCGACGAACGTCTCGAATCCGCCGAAGGTACTCTCGGCGTGCGCTTGCCCAATTACCCTTTTGCCCTCTCATTGATTCGAGCCTTTGGCAAACCCATTACCGCGACTTCTGGAAACACCAGTGGTAAAAAAGAGCCCTACTCGATCAGTGACTGGCAAAAATATACCACTCCCACCAAACAGGCACTGGTCTCGCTTTTCCTCGATGCCGGTAAATTAACTGAGCGCCCGACCAGCACCGTAGTCGACACTACCCTCAACGACCCCACCATCCTCCGCCAAGGCGAATTCATTGTTCCCTCCCTTCCTCAACAATCTATCGCTACCACTACAGCCACTGCCACCAAACAGTTCGCCGTCTCAATTACGCGCAAGCATCTCAATCTTTCGCGCAAATATCCCCTCATTTTTGCCCTCCAAGGAGATCTTGGCGTCGGCAAAACCCAATTTAGCCAAGGTATCGCCACTACACTCGGCATCACGGACACCGTCAACTCCCCCACTTACACCCTTCTCCACGAATACCCATATCACACCCCCAAATACTCCGGTATGTTCTACCATCTCGACACTTGGCGTCTCGCTGATCCAAATGAACTCGAATCCACTCTCCATTTATCTCAGCTACTCAAACCCGGCAACATCCTCTCCATCGAATGGGCCGGCAAAGCCAAAAACCTTTTAGTTAGTTACCGCGACTCCTGTGCAATAATTATCGTCGATATCAAAG
>CAZBFT010000025.1:0-10506 GCA_964491465.1 uncultured Pseudomonadales bacterium | reverse complement strand
CCCCGCTTTTGCTCCGGGTATTCCTCGACGTTGGTGCGTTTACCAAGGCCGTGCTCGGTGACAACTAGAATTTCGCGGAAGAACTTGCGCCGTTTGTCATCCGGTTTGGGAGGAGCGATTTCGACGGTTTCCATGGCTATTACCTGATCGTCAGACTTGAGGGTCATGCCTTTCACTCCCATGGTGTCTCGGCCGGTCGCCGTCACGTCGGTTTCTTTAAACTTGATACTCTTGCCGCCGCTGGTGATTAGGATAATGTAGTTGAGTCCGTTACTCAGGACCACTTTGACCAGTTTGTCGTTGTCCCTCAGATTGATCCCGATTTTCCCCGAGGTGCGGATACTTTGGTACTCGGAGAGTGGAGTCTTTTTGACCATGCCGTTACGAGTAGCCATGGTGATAAAAGCGGATTTGTCCGCGAGGGTATCTTTGGTCAAGGTGAGCAGAGCTTGGACTTTTTCTTCTTGATTTATACTCAAGAGGTTGATGATGGCCTGACCCTTGGCGGTGCGGCTGCCTTCGGGCAACTCATATGCCCGGATGGCATAGACCTTGCCCAAATCAGTGAAGAAGAGACAGTAGTCGTGGGTGTTGGCCACGGTCATGTGAAGGATCTCGTCTTCTTCTTTGGTGGTCATCCCAACTACCCCTTTGCCTCCCCGGCGTTGGGTGCGGTAAGTGGAGAGCGGCATGCGTTTGATGTAGCCTTCACGCGTGATGACGACTAGATTGTCTTCGGCAGCCACCAGATCTTCTTCGCTAAATTCGCCCAGTTTACCTTTAATGACTTTGGTCCGGCGGGGATCGCCGTACTCGGCTTTGAGAGCGGAGAGCTCGGTGGTAATGGTAGCGAGGATGGCTTGGGGGTTTTTGAGCAGTGCGATTAACGCTTGAATGGTTTTAAGCAATTCGTTGTACTCGTCTTCGATTTTTTGACGCTCGAGGGCACTGAGCCTCCTGAGCTGAAGATCAAGGATGGCCACAGCCTGGATTTCGCTAAAGCCAAATTTGGTGATTAAGTTCTTTTTGGCGTCATCGGTGTCTTTGCTTTTTTTGATAGTTTCGATGACGGCGTCAAGATTGTCCAGGGCTTTGATGTAGCCTTCTAAAATATGAATGCGGGCCCTCGCGCTTTTGAGTTCGAACTGGCTCCTACGGACGATGATCATTTGGCGGTGTTTGACGTAGTGGGTCAAAATGGTTTTGAGGTTCATGAGGTGAGGAGTCCCAGACTCGTCCAGGGCGACCATGTTGGCGGGGAAACTACTTTGGAGTTCGGTATGTTTCCAGAGATTGTTTAAGACACTCTTGGGTTTACTGGCTTTTTTGAGTTCGATCACGATCCGCATGCCTTCGCGGTCAGACTCGTCACGTAAATCGCTGATTCCGTCGATTTTTTTGTCGCGGACCAGATCGGCGATTTTTTGGATTAGTTTGGCTTTGTTGACCTGATACGGGATTTCGGTCACGATGATCTGGAACTTGCCGGACTTGGTCTCTTCGATCTCGGCGACGGCGCGGGTGACCACTTTGCCCTTGCCGGTCGTATAGACCTCTTTGATCGCTTCGGCGTCATAAATGACTCCGCCGGTTGGGAAATCGGGACCCTGGATATGCTTGAGCAGGTCATCAACAGTCGCTTCGGACTCGAACTCGCCGGTCAGCTCTTTCCAGGGAGTTGACTCGATCGTGGACTCGACCGCTTCCGCCTGAGTCGTGGCCTTCCCCTGAGATACCAGGGTAGAAACCGCGTCGCAGACTTCACCAAGGTTGTGAGTGGGGATTTTCGTCGCCATACCCACGGCAATCCCGTCGCTGCCCATAAGCAATAGGTTGGGGAGCTTGGCGGGGAGAACTGTCGGCTCCTGGAAAGTGCCGTCAAAGTTGTCGATCCAGTCGACCGTTTCTTTGTCCAAATCGCTGAGGAGTTCGCTCGTGATTTTGGCGAGGCGGGCTTCGGTATAACGCATGGCAGCGGGGCTATCGCCGTCGACACTACCAAAGTTGCCTTGACCGTCGACCAACATGTAGCGCATGGAAAAGTCTTGGGCCAAGCGGGCCAGGGCTTCGTAAACGGCACTATCGCCGTGGGGGTGGTATTTACCCAACACTTCTCCGACGATACGGGCACATTTTTTGTATTTGGCTGGGTGAGAGAGTGCCAGCTCTTTCATGCCGTAGAGGATACGGCGATGAACGGGCTTTAAACCATCGCGGGCGTCCGGGAGGGCACGGCTTACGATCACGCTCATGGCGTAATCGAGGTAACTTTTTTTCATTTCGTCGACCACCTGGACTTGGGCAATTTTGCCGAACTTGGTATCTTCTATTTCCCAGGCTTTGGCCTCGCCGACCAGCATGGAGACCCCACCGCCATTTTCGAGGGCGTCAGGAATTTGTGGTGCGTCGGCGGAGTCAATATCCGGGTCGACACCTACCGCGTTGTCGTCGAGATCCGACGACAGCTTCGCAGTCTCGTCGGACAGGTCCAGTGGTTTGATGATTTGGTCGTCGTCTTTTGGCATATATTTTCGGGTCGACACAGGGGTCGACCCCTACAAATTACGGGCGACCGTAAAGGTCGCCCCTACGTATATTATTGTCCACGTTTCATATCTTCGGCCAGAATTTTGGCGGCTTCGGCAGCACCAAGAAACTTGCCGGTTTTGACAAATTTACCAGGTTCGAGATCTTTGTAGTGATCAAAGAAGTGTTTAATTTTGGCACAGGTATGTGCGGGAACATCTTTGACATCGGTCCAGTCGCCAAAGAGCGGGTCCACTTTTTTTACTGGGACTGCAATTAGCTTAGTATCCACACCCTCTTCGTCTTCCATCTCGAGCATGCCGATCAGCTGGGCTTTGATGCCAACGCCGGGGAGTAATTTGTCTGAAGATAATAAGACGATATCAGTAGGATCACCGTCTTGACCTTTACTCCCTATAACATATCCGTAATTGAAGGGGTAAAACATCGGGGTATGGAGGATTCGGTCGGCCATGAGCATGCCGGTCTCTTCGTCACGCTCGTATTTGACAGTTCCACCCTCGGGGATTTCGATAAAGACTTTGATTGGCATATTTTGATCGGACATATGGCTCCTTTGATTGATCGGGCGACCGTAAAGGTCGCCCCTACGAATATCGGGTCGACGCGGGGTCGACCCATGCGAATAATTATACGTCCAAATTGGCGACGTGGGCGTTTAATTGAATAAACTTTTTGCGGGGTGGGACTTCGTCGCCCATTAGGACCGAGAAAATCTCGTCCGCGTGGGAAGCGTCCTGGATTAAGACTTTTTTGAGCATGCGATGTTCGGGGTTCATCGTAGTCATCCATAACTGTTCAGGGTTCATTTCTCCCAAGCCCTTGTAGCGTTGCAGGGTCACTTTTTTATCTTTGAACTCGGCTAGTTTAGTATCTCTTTGCTCGTCGGTATAGACGTAGTACTCTTTTTTGTCCGCTTCGATTCGGTAAAGTGGGGGCATGGCGATATAAAGGAAACCGCCGGCGATAATTTCTGGCATGTGGCGGAAGAAGAAGGTTAGAGCCAAGGTGGTGATGTGCTCGCCGTCCACGTCGGCATCATTCATGAGAATGATACGGTGGTAACGTAACCGCTCGGCGTTGTAGGTCTCCCCTACCCCGGTTCCCAAAGCGATAATTAGGTTCTTGAGCTCTTCGAAGGCAATGATTTTGTCCAACCGGGCGCGCTCGGTGTTGAGGATTTTGCCGCGGAGGGGGAAAATGGCTTGAAAACGGCGGTCGCGGCCTTGTTTGGCACTTCCTCCAGCGCTGTCTCCTTCGACGATGTAAATTTCGCAAAGGCTGGGATCTTTTTCCTGGCAGTCGGCCAGTTTGCCGGGGAGAGTGGTGCCTTCGAGGACCCCTTTGCGTACGACCGCGTCGCGAGCAGCACGGGCAGCCATGCGGGCTTTGGCCGCGAGCTCGGCCTTCTCCAGCATCCGCTTGGCTTCACTGGGGTGTTCCTCGAGATATGCCTCTAGTTTCTCTTTGACGATAGCATAGACGGCACTCTGAGCCTCCATATTGTTCAGTTTGGATTTGGTTTGGCTTTCGAATTGGATCTCACTACTGGGCATTTTGACAAAGACCACTGCAGTCAGACCTTCTTTGAGGTCTTCGCCGGTTAACTCAATTTTGCCGCCTTTTTTGAAAAGGTAATCCTTGATGACTTTGGTCAAAGCCGTGCGGAAGCCGGTCAAGTGAGTACCGCCGTCGTAAGTGTGAATCACGTTGGCAAAAGTCAAGATATTTTCGTTGAAACTGTCGTTGTACTGGAACGCCACTTCGGCGTGGATGGTTAAATCATTTTCTTGGTACTTGCCTTCCATATACACCACGTCATGGAGTGGTTTCTTGTGGGTATTTAAGTGAGCGACCAAGGATTTAATACCGGATTCAAAGTAAAAATTGCTGATTTCCCCAGTCTTATCATCATTGAGGTGCATATAGAGTTTGGGGACCAAGTAGGCGCGTTCGCGGACGCGGCCCTTGATCTTTTTAAACTCAAACTCGACGGATTTCTTGAAGATGATGGGGTCGGGGGTAAAGGAGGTGTAAGTGCCAGACTGACTGGTCAGAAGATGAGTGTGAGCTGGGTTGAGAATCTTTTTAGCCTCGGCTTCGGAGATCACTTTGACTGGGTAGAGCGGGTTGCCGATTTTGTACTCTTGGGTGTAGTACTTCCCATTGCGCTTGACGATGACCTGGAAATGACGGCTTAGCGCGTTGACGGCGGAAGCGCCGACGCCGTGTAAACCGCCGGAGGCTTGGTAAGCGGTCTCTTCGAATTTGCCGCCGGCGTGCAGTTTGGTCATGGCGATTTCGAGGGCAGAGACCCCGCTGCTGTGCATGTCGGTGGGAATCCCGCGGCCATCGTCGCTGATCGCGGCGTAGCCGTCTTTGGTCAAAGTGGTATAGACGTTATGGGCGTAGCCGGCGATGGCTTCGTCGACGCTGTTATCAATAATTTCTTTGAGGAGCTCTTGGAGTCCCCGCTCGTCCGTACTACCGATATACATGCCGGGGCGCTTGCGGACTGGCTCCAACCCCTCGAGAACTTTGATGTCATCGGCATTGTAATGTGTAGCCATACCAGCAGTATTCCTTATAAACGGTCAACAAACAAAATCCCAGGTAAACCTGGGCGAAGTTTACTATAACACAAGCAATTCTAGCAGATAAAGAGAGATGCTAAAAGGATATCAAGCTAGATCATTTTGCAACCGGCAAGTGGAGGAAAAAGTTGCCCAGGGCTAGGCTGACGCCCACATTGGATTTCAGCCTGGTGTGGGCGAGGATGGCAAGGCGGCCGATTTGAGCAAGTATTTCCCGTCCTTTAACTCCAGTTGTTTTGGCAATAGTGAGATGGAGTTCCTGTTCCAGCGCTGTTAGCCAAGCGACTGCTTCTGCCCGGTCGGATGGGAGTGAAGCTGCAAGCGTGAGCCGATCTCCAGCCGTGGCAGATAGAGCGTGTTTGATAGTTGAAAGGTTTAAGGTTAAAGGTGAAAGTGAAGGAGAGAGCGTAGTAATTTGGCAGCGACTCCGAATAGTCGGCAGGAGAGAAGCGGCGGAGTCGCAAGTAAGATAGATCATTGTGTTGGAGGGTGGTTCTTCCAATATTTTCAGGAGTGAGTTGGCTGCCGGTGCCGTCAAAGTATTGGCTTCTTCGATCCAAACTATGCGTGGGAGACTGGCAGAAAGTGAGAGCTGGGAGAGCAGTGAGTGGACAGCTTCGATGCCGATACTTGTGGGAGAAGATGAGAGGTGGAGGAGCTGTGTTGAGGGTGTGAGGAGGCTGAGAAGATGGGTGCTGCGGGTGGAGGAATCACCACCGACCACAATAGTAGACAACATAAAGATATGTTAGCATGGATGCATGCAGGATCTTGCCCTCATCCTCAAACAGGATGGTCTGTTGCCGGAAGCAGAGTTTACGCGATTACAGCAGCAAAGTTTTTCAACGGGAGTTCCGCTCGATGAGCTAGTAGAGAAGTCAGGGTTGGTTAAAGTGGAGGATTTTGCGAAAGCCAAAGCTAAACTTTACCATGTTCCATATGTTGAACTGGGTGGGTTGGCGTCAGCGCCAGAAGCGCTGGCGAAAATTCCCGAAAGCGTCGCCGAGTATTACCGAGTGCTACCCTTTTCTTACGATGTCAAGAGTCAGATGTTGTCGGTGGCGATGGCTAATCCACTCGACTTGCAGACTGTGGCATTTTTGGAAGCGAAAGCCCAAAGCAAAGTTTCTCCTCACCTGGCTCTGGAATCCGAGCTGACCGAGGAGATCCCCAAACGCTATGCCCAAAGCCTGAGCGCCGAAGTAACGCAAGTGTTAAAAGAAACCGGGGAAAGCGAGCTTGTAAAACGGGTGGTAGATGTAGAGAGAATTGGGGATGTGATTCGTGAGGCGCCGATCGCTAAGATTGTGGCTACGGTTTTGGAGTTTGCATTTAAAGCACGAGCGTCTGACGTACACATTGAGCCTCTGGAGGACCATACACGTGTACGCTACCGGATTGATGGTATTTTGCAGGAAAAGTTGGTGTTGCCGAAGAAGGTGCATGAGGCCGTGGTGTCGCGGGTCAAGATTTTGGCCGATTTGAAAATTGATGAGCGCCGAATACCCCAAGATGGGCGTTTTACCTTTAAGGCGGAAGACCAGGAAGTGGATTTGCGAGTCTCGTCGCTGCCAACGGTAGATGGCGAGAAGATTGTGATGAGGCTACTGCGTAAGAGTACCAACGTGCCGACTTTGGCAGAACTTGGGTTGCGCGGCATTGCATTGAAGAATATCGAAGACTCGATCCGGGTGCCGCATGGGATTGTGCTGATTACCGGTCCGACCGGCTCGGGGAAAACGACTACGCTCTACTCTATCTTGCACTCACTTAATACCCCAAAGGTTAATATTGTGACGCTAGAGGATCCGGTGGAGTACCAAATTGATGGAGTTAACCAAGTCCAGATTAATCCCAAGGCAGGCCTTACCTTTGCGACGGGCTTACGGTCGTTTTTGCGTCAGGATCCAAACATTATTATGGTGGGGGAAATCCGGGATAACGAAACGGCCGACCTAGCCATTCAGGCATCTTTGACTGGTCACTTGGTGTTTTCTACCTTACATACCAACTCAAGTTCGGGAGCCCTACCTCGGTTGTTGGATATGCAGGCTGAGCCGTTTCTGCTGGCTTCGTCGATGACATGTGTGGTGGCGCAGCGGGTGGTTAGAAAGATTTGTGATCATTGTAAGGAAACCTATACTCCTCCGGAAGCGGTAATTACAGAAATGAAGTCAGTCCTGGGCGCTCTTTATGATTCGTACGTGGCACAGCATGGCGGGCAAACGCCGCTTTTGTCCCGAGGACGTAAGTGTGAGGCTTGTTCGGATACTGGCTACCAAGGGAGGCTGGCGATTTTTGAAGTGCTGAAAGTGACGGAAAAGATCGGCAAGTTAATCCTAGAACGATCTCCGGCGGTGCAGATAGAAAATGCGGCGGTAGCCGACGGAATGGTGCTCATGCCGCAAGATGGTTATCTCAAGGCACTTGACGGAGTAACTACCCTAGAAGAAGTAATGAGAGTAGCAAAAACTTAGCAAGAGGATATAGTAGATGGTATATAGGAAATAGGAGAGGTATGGATATAAAGAAAATTTTAGAGTTGTGTGTACAGTACCAGGCTTCGGATGTCCATTTGTTGGTGGGCACTCCGCCGATGATTAGGTTGCACGGCAAGCTGTTGTCGGTGCCGGAAACCACGGTGATAACTCCGGCGATTGCGACTGAATTAATTAACCCAATTTTGAGTGAGCAGCAACGAGAACTGGTACAGGTGGACCGGGAACTAGATTTTTCCTATGCACTTCCAACAGGTGCTCGTTTCCGTGTCAATGTGTATTACGAGAAAGGCAACCTGGCAGCAGCACTGCGTTATGTGCCGACCGAAATAAAGTCGCTCGAGACTTTGGGTCTGCCGCAAATTTTGGGTGAGTTGACTTCGCTTAAGCAAGGCCTAGTTTTGATGACGGGTCCGACGGGTCACGGTAAAAGTACCAGTTTGGCCGCGATGATTGAACGGATCAATTTGGAGCGTAGCGAACACATAATTACTATCGAAGATCCGGTTGAGTTTGTTTATACCCCGAAAAAGAGCTTGATTTCGCAGCGAGAGCTTCATGCTGACACCCACTCTTGGTCGGTAGCCCTAAGGAGTGTTTTGCGCGAGGATCCCAACGTAGTTTTGATCGGAGAGATGCGTGACTACGAGACGATTGAGAGTGCCCTTACCATTGCGGAAACAGGTCACTTGGTATTTGCGACTTTGCACACCAACTCGGCGGCCCAGACCATTGACCGGATCGTCGACGTATTCCCCGAGCAACAACAACAACAGATCCGATCTCAGCTATCTTTGTCCTTGGAAGCAGTCGTGTCGCAGAGGCTACTGCCCTCAATCGATGGGACGCGCACGGCTGTGGCAGAAATATTGCTGGCTACGAGTGCCGTACGCTCGCTCATTCGGGATGGGAAAACACACATGCTGGTTAATACGATGCAAACTGCCTCCGAAGCAGGGATGAAAACCTTTGAAATGGCTTTGGCTGAGGCTTACAAACAAGGGAAAATCACCCTACCGGTGGCGAGGGAGTATGCACAAAACTTAGATGAATTAAACAGACTGGTGGGAGCGAGGTAGGGTATGCAGAGATTTAGGTTTAAAACCAGAACTAAAGAGGGAGTTCTCCGCCGAGGTATTGTGGAAGCCCAGAGCTTGCAGTCGGCGGCGACGGTACTGCGGGGGCAAGAGTTGGTGGTGATTGAGTTGCATGAAATAGGCGAAGGAAATGGATTATTCAATTTTGGTAAAAAAGTAAAGTTTGACGATATCGTCAACTTTACTCGGCAGCTTTCAACAATGATTGGGGCAGGGCTACCGCTTACCGACGCATTGTCGATTTTGCAAGTGCAGGTGTCGCCAATTTTGCAAACCAAAATCGCACAGATATTACACGCAATTGAAGGCGGCAGTACTTTGGCCGATGCTCTGGCAGCACATCCGGACGCTTTCTCGAAAGTATTTGTGGCACTGATTCGGGCAGGCGAAGCGGCCGGCGTGCTGGACACAGTTTTGACTCGGTTGGCGGACAATTTGGAGGGACAACGAGAGTTCCGAGCCAAGACCAAGGGAGCGCTCATCTACCCCGTAATCGTACTGATCGGAATGGCGATCGTGGGAATGGTGATGATGATTTTTGTATTGCCCAAGCTGACAGCGATGTATAAAGATTTTGGTGCCGATCTGCCGATGGTGACCAAAATTCTGATCGGGGTATCTAACTTTGTCAGTAGTGCGTGGTATGTGGTCATCTTGGCCGTGTTTGGGGTATTGTATGCGCTTAGGCTATGGAAAAAGACCAAGGCTGGGGCCATCCAATACGATCAGTTAATCTTAAAAATTCCGATTTACGGCAAAATTAAGCTCATGGTGATGATGGCGGAGTTTACCCGGACCTTGGCTCTACTGGTTTCGGCCGGCGTATCACTGGTTGAAGCTTTGGGAATCGTCAAGGACGTAGTCGGAAGCGAGATATTGTCCGAAGCGTTGTTGATTGTAGCCAAAGACGTGGAAAAGGGGAATCCGCTCGCGACCAGTTTGGTAAGGCATACGGTATTCCCAATGATTGTGTCTCAGATGGTGTCGGTCGGGGAGCAAACCGGGAAACTGGACGAAATTTTGAACCGAGTCGCGGCTTATTTTGAGGTGGAAAGCGAGCACGAGATCAAAAACCTCTCGACCGCCATGGAACCACTAATCATGATTATTTTGGGTCTAGGGGTCGGTTTCCTCATTGTCGCTATCATTGTGCCAATTTACAACTTGACGAGTGCGTTCTAATGTGGTCATAATGGAGTGAATAGGTCGCCTCCGCTAATGCTACTGGCGACTAAAGGAGGATAAGATGTTTAGAAAGTTAGGTTTTACGATGATAGAGCTCTTGATCGTGATTGCGGTTTTGGGCATCTTGGCGGTGGCTGTCTTGGCAGCAATCAACCCAATCGAACAGATAAACCGCGGTAAAGATACCGGATCTCGGTCCGACTCTGAGCAACTCTTGTCGGCCATTGATAGGTTTTATGCGGGCAAAGGATATTACCCTTGGACAACTGGTGCCAGCAGTGTAAATACAACTACTTATGTCGGAGCTCCGGCTTTCGTACAATTAACCAGTGCGGCGCAGACGGTGGGTACCGATGCGGAACCGATGCTATCCAATTTGTCTACTGGCGGCACTTCGGAGCTAAAGGCTTCGTTTGTGACTCGAGTTGTGGATGCGACTTACAACTATATGTCAATTTATAATAACGGTGTGTCTGGATCGAGCACTTACGTTTGTTTTACCCCCAAATCAGCCTCCTTCCGTGAAGAAGCGTGGAGGCGCTGTACCAGTGCCAGCGGTTTACCCGTGGACTTCCCGGCTGCAGG
>CAZBFT010000024.1:270-10701 GCA_964491465.1 uncultured Pseudomonadales bacterium | reverse complement strand
CACCATTCTTCCCAAACTCAAAAAACCGACTGGCCCCATCACTCTCACCTACTGGGGACTATGGGAACCTACCTCTGTTTTACAATCTGTCATCGCCGAGTACGAAGGGAATCATCCTGACGTTAAGATTACTTACTCCATGCAAAGCCCCAAAAACTATCGTTCGCGCCTTCAATCCGCCATTCAAAGCGGCACAGCTCCCGACATTGCCCGTATTCACAATACTTGGCTCCCGATGCTGCGACCATCTTTGGCTCCTGCCCCCGATACCCTCATTCCTCTTTCCACTCTCGATAGCTACTACCCAGTGGTCAAAAAGAACGCGAGCGCCGGTGGCAAAGTGTACGCGCTTCCCTTGTCAGTTGACGGTTTAGCTCTTTTTTACAACTCCGACATGCTCGCCGAGTCTGGGGCCACTCCTCCGGCCGACTGGAACAGCTTGCGCAAACTAGCTTTTGACTTGACCATTACCAACTCCGAAACCAAAGTCATTGAGCGCGCCGGTGCCGCCCTCGGTACTACCAACAACGTCGAACACTGGTCCGACATTTTGGGTCTTTTGATCCTCCAAAACTCGGGTGACCCGGGCAAGCCCACAACTAGCGCCGTCCAAGACGCCCTCACTTTTTACACCATTTTTAGCACCCAAGACAAATCTTGGGATGCCAGTCAACCCAACTCAATTTATGCTTTCGCTACCGGTACTGTTGCCATGATTCTGGCTCCCTCCTGGGAAATTCCCGAAATCAAAGCCATCAACCCAGATCTTAAATTTGGAGTTGCTCCCGCTCCCACCCTTCCTTCTACCAAAGTCGCTTGGGCCTCGTATTGGATGGAAGCAGTCCCGAGTAGCAGTAAAAATGCCGCTGCATCCTGGGAATTTATCAAATATCTGAGTAGTCAGGGCTCTCTGCAAAAAATGTACGCCGGCGCGAGTCAAATCCACGTCATTGGTGAGCCCTACCCCTTGACCTCCATGGCTACACTCCTCCAAAGTGATCCCTTAGTTGGCCCCTTTGTCGCCCAAGGCCCCAACTACACCTCTTGGTACTTGGCCAGTCGAACTTACGACGAAGGCGTGAATGATCAACTCATCAAATACTACGAAGACACGGTCAACGGTATTAACGATGGCAGTACCGTGGCTAGCCTGACCAAAACTTTAGGTGAAGGCGTGGCACAAGTTTTGGCCAAATTTCCCGAGGCCAAATGACGCTCCGTCAGGCTATCCTTGCTACTTTGGCATATAGCGATCACTTTGGTTTCCCCCTGACCCTACCAGAGCTCCAAACTCGTCTCATCCAGTTCCCTGTTACACATCCCATTCTTACCCGCTCGCTCTCCGCTCTAATCCAATCTGGTTCTATTTTTTTCACTCGCGGCTACTACCACCTTCCGGGACGCGCCAAACTGGTTGCCCAGCGCCTAAGTCGTGCCAAGTTATCTGCCCCACTTATAGCCCGCGCCCACAACCTCGCAGCTAGCCTCTCGGTTGTTCCCGGTGTTCTCGCCATTTATTTGACTGGCTCACTCGCCATGCAAAATACACCAGGGGACGCCGATATCGATCTCATGATTATTACCCAACCTGGTCACCTTTGGACTACTCGTCTTCTTCTCACCCCCTACACCCACCTACATGGTCTCCGCCGCACCCCTCATTCCATCAACAATAGCGGCAAGCTTTGTCTTAACCTGTACCTTTCACCTAGCTCCTTTTGCCTCCCACCCCCTAAGCGCTCTCTTTATTCCGCCTACGAACTTATCCAGGCTGTCCCCCTATATGATCCTCACAACACCCATTCTGCTCTCCTTGCCGCCAATCCCTGGGTTAAAAGTTATTTACCTAACTACTTACTACCCAAAGTGTCCTTACTGCAAAACTGGAACTCTGCAAAACTGCAAAACTTTTGGGCACCCATCGAATCCCTTGCCTACCACCTCCAACTCGCGTACATGCGCCCTCACCTTACTCGCGAATATATTACCCCCGACTCCGCCTTTTTCCACCCCCATAACCCTGGGGAGAAAATCCTTCATAAGCTTTCGCTGTAAAATAGCCCCATGCTCTACACCATTGAGTCGGTCTCCCCACTTTGCCGTCAGCTCCACCTGGATGGCAAAAAAATTGTTCTCGCCACCGGGTTTTTTGACCTCCTACATCAGGAGCACATCAACTTTTTGACCAAAGCCAAAGCTGCCGGAGACATCTTAATCGTCGCGGTCGAATCCGACGCCCGCGCGCAAAAACTAAAAGGGGAGGGGCGCCCCGTCGAAACTCAAACCATCCGCTGCGCTCATGTAGCTTCTTATTCCAATTATGTTATCGCCTTACCCGCCGATTTTGACCACTTCGAAGCTTACGACTCCCTCATGGCCGCCGTCCGCCCCAATATTTACGCCGTGAGCTCCCACACCGACCACCTCCCAAACAAGGCTTTCCTCACTGAAAAATACGGTGGCAAACTAGTAGTCGTCCACGATTTTAATCCGGTTGTCTCTACCACTAAGCTGCTTTCCCAAAAGCAAGTATAATCACCCTATGTTCGAACACTACATCTACCAACCCTTCTTTAATATTCTTGTGGGGCTTTATGCCCTCCTGGCTGGAATCTCGCCCGACTTAGCCGACATGGGCATCGCCGTGGTTATTTTCTCGCTCGTCATCCGCATTCTCACTTTTCCACTCACCATAGCCGGGGAGCGTAGCGAAGAAGAAAAGCGCAAAATCGTGGCCAAGGTAGAGGAAATCAAACATACCTATCTCCACGAACCCATCCGGATGAAAGCCGAGATCAGAGCTGTAATGCGCGGCAACTTTCGCACCGTGGGCGCCACCACCGTCAACCTCTTGATTCAGCTTGCCATCATTCTTATGCTTTATCGCATCTTTACGACTGGTCTCGAAGGGGCTGATTACTATCTTCTCTACGATTTTATGCCGCGGCCAGAACATATTAACCTCATGTTTCTGGGTAAATACGACCTCAGTCGCACCAACAGTACTCTCAACTTTATTCAGTCCATCATGATTTTTATTGTTGAGTTACTTGCCGCTCTCCGCTCTCCCTTCCCGCTCAGCCGCAAAGACAAAGCCTTGATGCAAGTCGTTCTCCCCATCGGCTCTTTCTTTATATTTATGATTCTCCCCGCCGGGAAAAAAGTCTTTATCATTACCTCGCTCGCTTTTTCCGCCGTCTATCTCACCATCCGCATCCTCCAAGACTGGGGTAAAAAACTCATGGATCGTATGACCCCCAAGCCGCCAGTTGTAGCCGACGACACGACTCCAACACACCCACCCGTCATTCCTCCCGTTCCCGAAGCACCGATTGTTCATTCTAGCGATCATCCTACTAGCTGATGTATCCGGCAAACTGATCATCTGAGAAAACTGAATTGCCGACCAGCTGATTTATGCACGTCGAGAGCGATAGCTCCCGAGAAATGAGCACTTCAAGTTACAAAGTAACTTGAGAAATGCCTCCAGACTAATAGTCTGGGAGACCCGATTCGCCGATTGGTGTTACAATTAGCGCTGTATGTTCGACAACTTGGTGGTTTCGTTCTTGGCTGACGAGGTGGTGGGGGGATTTTTTATCTCCGTCCCTCCTGGCCACGTCGCCTGCGTCTACGACCGCGGCCGCGGCGTCCTCAAACACGTCTACGGTCCAGGGCTTCATCTCAAAATCCCGTTCTGGCAAATCGCCAAGCTCTTCAACGCCCAGGTCCTCGAGTACACCATCCACAAAGGCTTTGACTTAGGCAACAAGGAAAAACTGGGTGACGAACCCATCAAAACCAGCACCCGTGACGGTCAAAATGTCATGGTCGAGGGTAGTATTCTTTTCAAAATTGACAAAGCCAACGCCCCCGAGCTTTGGGAAAATATCGGCGAGCACTTTGTGAGCAAAGTCGTCCGCCCCTTTAGTCGCAGCAAAATTTCCGCCATTTTTACTACCGTCGACGCCTCTATGGTCAAAAATTCCCGCGCCGATCTCGAAGCCCGTCTCAAAGAAGAGTTAAACAAAGAGTTCATGAACCGCGGCCTCATTTGTGAGGGCGTACTGTTATCCGAAGTGGCGGTCGGGTAAACTAAACCCATGTCTCGTGTAAAAGTAAGTGAATTTACTGCCAAAAAAACTCTCTACCCCTCCCTCAGTCTCAGTTTTGCCGGAATCGCTTTCACGGCCGAAAACTTCTCTCAGGTAATTTCAAACTTGCCACCAGAACTCAAATCCACCAATCTCGTCCTCAAAGTAGACCAGGGCATCAAAAAACGGGGGAAACTCGGACTAGTCAAAGTTAATATCACTTCAGCAGAAATTCCCGTCATTCTCAAATCCTGGATCAAATTGGGTTGGACCAACTTTCTTCTTGAGCCAGTAATCGAACACAGTTCCGGCGCCGAGCACTATCTTGCTCTCACTCGCGCTCGCCAAGGTTGGGAAATTAGCTATTCCCCTCAAGGGGGAGTCGAAGTCGAATCGTCCTGGGATTCTGTGACCACTGCACTACCCGGAGATTTACGAAATACCATACATCAAGTCCTTATCCCCGCCCTCGACTCCAACCA
The DNA here is from genome assembly GCA_964491465.1 of uncultured Pseudomonadales bacterium. GTDB lineage: Bacteria > Patescibacteriota > Microgenomatia > UBA1400 > UBA12108 > UBA12108. Next base: position 6,125 of record CAZBFT010000024.1, on the reverse strand, counting down.
TATCGCCTTTCTCGAAATGAACCCGGTCCTCTTGCGTGGTCATCAGCTTATCCCCTTGGACATGGCCTGCGAGGTAGATAGCGCTGCCTCCACTTTGCCCACCTTGCCCGATCGTGCCCTCACGAGCTCGGAGCGATCCGTGGCCACACTCGACGCCAGCACTCCCGCCAGCCTCAAATTTAAACTAATCAATCCAGGGGGCAGGATTTGGATGTTTCTCTCTGGCGGCGGCGCCAGTTTGGTTTTGGCCGACGAGGTAGCCGACCTTGGCATGGGTGCCGAACTGGCCAACTATGGCGAGTATAGTGGTGCCCCCTCCAACGATGATGTTTATTCCTACGCCAAGATTATTTTGCAGCAACTTCTTTCACCATACGCCTTGCAGCATGTACCCAAAGTCATCATCATCGCCGGCGGCGTCGCCAACTTTACGGACGTTGCCTCTACCTTCCACGGCCTCATTCGTGCATTGGAGGAGCAAAAATCCGCGCTCAAAAAAGCTCACGTCAAAGTGTTTGTCCGCCGGGGTGGACCCAATGAAACCAAAGGATTAGAGATGATGCACACTTTCTTGGGGCAAAGTGGTTTGCTGGGTTCTGTTCACGGCCACGACACCCCGCTCACGCAAGTAGTTTCCGAAGTACACAATTATCTTGTAGGGGTCGACCACTGTGTCGACCCGAAATAATCAATATGATTTCCATCCCCCAAATCCGCTCATCCAATAATCAAATCGTTGTTCTGGGCAACCACGAGTCGATAATCCAATCCATCCTCGACTTTGACTACCTTAGCGGTAAAAGTGAGGGGAGCATCATCGCCATTGTCACCGGTCGCCGCGGCTACTCCAAATTCTTTTTCGGCCGCAGGGAAATTTTAATCCCAACCCTCGTGAGCCTACGAGGGTCTGACCTTAAAGGAAGTGCCCAACCCCGCCATAAACCATCGCGGGGAAGGTCAGACCCTATGGGTACCCGAAACCTCTGGCTCCTAAATTTGTTGTCTGGCCGTCGGACCCTCTCTTCCACCCAAGAATTTCTCACCGTTTTCCCCGATGCCGCTGGCGCTGCCCTCTTTGCCGAAAACGTACCCGAGCTCCACTCGTTACAACTAATCTCTGCGAATTCCCTAGAATCTAGTATCTCTCATCTAGAATCTAAATTGATTGTCGGCCCTGCTTCCGTCGGCCTACTCGTCCCCGGTATTCTCAAACTTGGCCCCATTGGCGGTATTACCCCCGACCAAATCCTCGAAGGCAAAATTATCGAGCCTGGTTCTATAGCCGTCCTCTCCGCCAGCGGTGGTATGACCAATGAATTAATCAACATCGCGACCCAATCAGGCCACCGGCTTTCTTTTGCCTTCAGTTTTGGCGGCGATCGCTTCCCCGTCCTGTCTCCCAGCGAGGCCTTCTTACTAGCCGAAAAAGATCCGGCAACCAAGATCGTCCTTTACTACGGCGAACTGGGTGGCGAAGACGAATACGAACTAGTCAAACTGAAAGAAGAGGGCAAGTTTACCAAAAAAGTGGTTGCCCATATCGCCGGCACCGTGGCCTCCTTGTTCCCCGAATCCCCTCAGTTTGGTCACGCCAAAGCGCGTGCTGACAAAGAGCGTGTTACCGCTACCAGTAAGCGCGCCGCTCTCGCTTCCGCCGGCTTCCAAGTCAGCCAATCATTTTCCCAGTTCATTAAAATGGTAGAATCACTACGTTAACTCATCCGTACGGGGGCAACTATACCATTTAACGGCGTATTACATCATCACGATCAGGAAGAGGTTATTCCTCTATTCCACAAAATCAATCTTCGCACGATCGATGAAGAAGGTGTAACAATCGTCACATTCTTAGTAGCATATGGTGAAGAGTTGCGCATGTTAGTAAGCGATTTAAGACAATCCGGAGATTCTCAGGGTTGTCTTCAGATCTACCCCAGCACCGATGGCGACGTTGTAGTCAATGGGATCGCCCTTCCTCCCGGAGGACCTCCAGTTGTAATCAGAGCTGACAATCTCTATAGACTTGATGTTTAATAGTACCTATATGTCCAAATCCAACACTCAAGATCTCTCCGGCCGCGAGCACTCACTCTTTACCAGTACTATTAGTGGCGACGTGGAAGGGGAGGCAACCATTCTAGGCCAGGGTTTAACCAAAACTGCCACCTCCTACTCATTTGCTTGGATGGTGGGCTCGCTTTGGTTAGGTCGTCCGCTCAAGTCCATTCGCACAGAGCAAGTCATTGATCTTGCCCTCAAAATATTAGTCGATCACGGACCCTACGTTTCTGGGGTTGTTAATACCATGATCACCGCCCGCGCCGGCAAAGACTTGGTTAGTTCCTTGGTCGCCGGCCTGCTCCCCATTGGTCCCCGCTGGGGCGGAGCAATTAACGGCGCAGCCCAAATCTGGTTCGAATCGGTAGGGGTCGACCCCCGTGTCGACCCGGTTCAATTAGTTGAAGATTTTGCGAAACGCAAAGAGTATATTCCCGGCATTGGTCACCGGAAATACCGGATCGACAATCCCGATCCCCGCGTCCCGCTTTTGGCCAAAATTATCGAAGATATTCCCCATCTACATCTTGATTATGCTATGGCTATCGCGCAACTCACCTCAGCCAAAAAACCCAATCTAATTCTCAATGTTGACGGCGCACTCGCCGCCGTCATGCTCGACCTCTTGGTGCACGAAGAGAAATTGGACAAGGATCAAATCCAAACCTTAATTGACGCCGAATTCTTTAACGCCTTCTTTGTTCTCTCTCGCTCCGTTGGCCTGATCGGTCACTATCTCGACCAAAAGCGCCTTGGCGAACCTCTTTTCCGCCTGCCAGATAACCAAGTACTCACTCGTTGACATCACTTGACTCATTTTGTACCATAGCACTCGCGCTCATTGAGTGATAAAATCACTTTACAGTTATTTAAAATAAATTTACGGATATACGGCTTCACGTATTCATCCGAAGGAGGAATAGTATGCAACTAGATCCCAAAAAGTTAACCCCCATGCCCGGTTATGTGTTGGTCGAACCAACCGAAAAGCAGACCCAAACTGCTGGCGGCATTTACTTGCCAGACAATCATGACGAAAAACCCCAGGCCGGAACCGTTCTCGCCGTGGGTGCCGATTGGAATACCGAACAGGGTGCCACCCTCAAATCTCCCGTCAAAGTTGGTGACAAAGTCGTCTACAAAAAATGGGGTGGCAACGACGTCAAAATTAATGGTGTCGAATACCAATTCCTCAAATTTGAAGATATATTGGCTGTAATAAAATAAGGAGAAATCTATGACCGCTAAACAAATCATTTACTCAGATGACGCCCGCCAAAAACTTTTGACCGGCGCTACCAAAATGGCCGCTGCCGTTGTAACCACTCTTGGTCCCCGCGGCCGTAACGTTGCAATCGACCGCAAATGGGGCGCCCCCAACATCATCCACGACGGCGTCAGTGTTGCCAAAGAAATCGAACTCGAAGACCCGTTTGAAAATATGGGTGCCCAGTTGGTCAAAGAAGCCGCCAGCAAAACCAACGACGCCGCCGGCGACGGCACCACTACCGCCACCCTCCTGGCCAAAGAATTGATCGCCGCAGGCATGAAGAATGTCACCGCCGGTAGCAACCCCATGCTGATGAAAAAGGGGATTGACGCGGCCGTGGAGGCCGTAGTTGCCGAACTCAAAAGGGTCAAACAGGATGTCAAAAAAGACGACTGGGTCAAAGTAGCCACCATCAGTGCCCAAAACGAGGTAGTGGGACAAAAAATCGCCGAAGCCCTCGACCTGGTTGGCAAAGACGGAGTCGTCGAAGTGGAAGAGAGTAAGGGTCTCGAAATCGAAATCGAGCACAAAGACGGCATGGCTTTTGACAAAGGCTATGTTTCCCAATACTTTGTGACCAATCCCGAACACATGGAAGCCGAGCTAGACAACCCATATATTCTAGTCACCGACCAAAAGGTGAGCAGTATCCAGGAAATGGTGCCTTTCCTCGAGAGTTTTGTGAAAGTCAGCAAGAACTTGGTCATTATCGCCGACGATATCGACGGAGAGGCCATGGCTACGCTGGTCCTCAACAAACTCCGCGGCACCTTTAACGTCTTGGCCGTGAAAGCTCCCGGTTTTGGTGACCGCCGCAAAGCCATGTTGGAAGATATCGCCATCCTGACTGGCGCTACAGTTATAAGTAGCGACCTCGGTCGCAAACTCGATTCGGTCAAAGTCGAAGATTTGGGGTCTGCCGACAAAGTCGTGGCCACCAAAGACGAAACCAAAATAGTCGGTGGTCATGGCGATAAAAAATCTCTAAGTTCTCGCGTCGAACAAATTCGTGCCGAACTGGACAAAACGACTAGCGACTTTGACAAAGAAAAACTGCAAGAACGCCTGGCCAAACTGGGCGGCGGAGTCGCCGTCATCAAAGTGGGCGCGGCCAGCGAAGTGGAGCAAAAAGAGCTCAAAGAACGCGTCAAAGACGCCGTGGGTGCCACCCGTGCCGCCATCGAAGAGGGTATTGTGGCCGGTGGAGGCGTCGCGCTTCTGCGCGCAGCGACTGTCCTCGACAAGCTTACGGCCGGAGGCGAAGACGAAGCTGTGGGGATCAAAATCGTCCGAAGCGTGCTAGAGCAGCCTTTGCGTTGGTTGGCGAAAAACAGCGGGGAAGACGAAGGCTACGTTGTTCACGAAGTCCTCAAAAACAAATCAGCCAGTTATGGTTGGAACGCCGCCACTCGCCAGTTTGGCGACATGTTGACGATGGGCGTGCTGGATCCGGTCAAAGTGACCCGGAATGCTCTCCAAAATGCGGCGAGCGTAGCCAGCATGGTTCTGACTACCGAGTGCCTAATCACGGAAGTAAAAGAAGACAAAAAGTCCGCTCCCGCCGGAGTTGGCATGGGAGATATGGGCGGCATGATGTGACCCGAGTCCCGCTCGACGGGACCCGGCCATCCCGCAATTGGCGGGATAAACTCTAAAAAAAAAGCCCCTTGCATAAGGGGCTTTTTTGTGACACATTTAATCTATGGCCAAATCTCGTCGCGTCATTTCTCGTCAAATATGGGCTTTTCTCCTCGTCTGTTTTGCTTTAGCAGTCGGTTTGACTATCTATCGCAACTCTCATCCTGCCAAAACTACAGGCATTTTCCAAATCGAGCCCGCTAGCCTCAACTATGGGAACACCACCGTGACAGGCACCCTCCTCAAAGACGCGCCAGTAGGGGAACCCGGCACCTTCTTGCTCGTCCTCCCCGACTCCCGCCCCATCACGCTCGACGTCCAAGACCTAGATGGCTTACTCGGCGAGACCGTCACTATTTCGGGTCGGCTCTTGCCAGCCATTAGCGACTCGACTCCCATGTCCATGACCGTATCAAGTATCACCACCCAATAACTATGAAAAAAACCTCTTCCCGCCGCCGCTCCAACTCCAAATTTCTCAAAGTCTTAGGGCTAGTTGTGGCAACAGTGTTGGGCCTTTCCCTCTTCTTTGCTTATCGCTTTGGTACCGGCCCTCTATTATTTCTTACCTCACAGCCAGAAGTATTTCCAGTTCTATCCGATACTCCCGAGCTAAATGCCCAAGTTGCGGCTCGACGTGCAGCTCAAAATGCAGTGATAGTTGCCCAACAACAAGGCAAAAAACCCGAAGAGGCCCAAGCCGCTGCCCAAAAATCCGCGGAAATAGCTGCTCAACAAGCCATCAAACAAACCATCCAAAACAATGTAACTGTTGCTCCTCCCAAAAATATCGATCAGGATGCTGCCAATGTCAGCACCAACAAACTCGAGCAACAAATCGCCCAAGAAATCAAAAATACCACAGGGCTCACACCCACTGACACCAACA
>CAZBFT010000024.1:0-260 GCA_964491465.1 uncultured Pseudomonadales bacterium | reverse complement strand
TCAGCTGCCATCCAAAAAGCTGCCGAAACCGTCGTCGCTACACCTCAACTCCAATCAGTAATAAGCCAAGCAGCCAAAGAGGCTGTCGAAAAACCCAAAGCAGAAGGTGGCTATGGTGTGGCGGTTACTACAACCACCGGATCCGGTGGCATGTGCAACACACTCGGTTCTCCCGTCCAGGCTGGAACTTGGGTAGCTACCGGCTGTGGATGGAAAGATGGCAAAGATACTTGTCGTCAAGACATTCAAACCAGCCAAAG
>CAZBFT010000023.1:8681-10851 GCA_964491465.1 uncultured Pseudomonadales bacterium | reverse complement strand
AACGGTTCTTTTACGTCAGGTTTCCGCACGACCACTTCGTCGGTGCCGGGCACTTTGCCTTCGGCTGGAGGCACGTCCAAGGGGGAAGGGAGGTAGTCGACGATCCCGTCCAGGAGGGGCTGAACGCCTTTGTTACGGAGGCTGGTGCCGCAGTAGATGGGGACCAGTTTGTAGGCAATGGTGGCTTTACGCAGAGCTGTTTTGAGCTCGAGCAGAGTTGGGATTTCACCGCCCAAGTATTTTTCGAGGAGAGCGTCGTCGGTTTCGCAGATTTGTTCGACCAAGCGAGCGCGTTCTTTGGAGACTTCTTCTACCATGTCGGCGGGGATTTCGACGACGTCGTATTTGGCACCCGTCTCGTCGCCGGCCCAAATGACGGCCTGCTCTTCCAGGAGCATGACCACGCCTTTAAAGGCGTTTTCGGCGCCGATCGGGTAAGTGACGATGGCGGTTTTGACCCCAAGCTTTTCTTCCACGTCCTTGAGAGTATGTTTAAAGTCGGCGCCCAGTTTGTCCATTTTGTTGACAAAACAGATGCGCGGAACTTTGTATTTGTCGGCTTGGCGCCACACGGTTTCGGATTGGGATTGCACGCCTTCTTCGGCGTCCAAGACTGTTACACCACCATCGAGCACACGGAGACTGCGCTCCACTTCGGCGGTAAAATCGACGTGGCCGGGAGTGTCGATCAAGTTGATCCGGTGCTGATCGGTAAACATGGCCTTGGGGAGTTTGGGAGTCCAGAAAGTGGTGGTGGCGGCACTAACAATGGTGATACCGCGCTCTTTTTCCTGCTCCATCCAGTCCATCTGGGTGTTGCCCTCGTCGATGTCCCCGATTTTGTAGGATTTGCCGGTGTAGAAAAGGATGCGCTCACTGGTGGTCGTTTTGCCCGCGTCGATGTGGGCGATGATGCCAATGTTCCTTATTTTGTCCATCGCGAGTTCGCGATTTTGGGTTTTGACTGGTTGGGCCATAATGATTTAATCCTAAATCATAAATTCTCAAATTCTCAAATGGGAACTTGAAAGATGAATATTAAATTCTTCCCGCTTTGCGGGATCGCCTTCGGCTGACACGCGAAATGAGGCAAGGAGTATTGTAACTTAGTCGAGAAAGTTTGTCACTAGGATCTCGACGCTTACACAACTGGTAAATTGGCTGGAGTAGTAGGGATAACAGGGTGTTCTGCCAAATTCTTAAAGCGGAGCTCTGACGAGTCCATGAGCGATCGCATTTCGATTAGACGGTTTTGAGCTTGGTCTAGTGGAAGATAGTGCACATAAATTCTTGACGCTTCAACTTGCTTTTCACGAAACGTTGTATTCGAGCTTCTATTCTTGCTTACGTCGGCTATCGTAGCTAGACATTCTGGATCGGTATCTGCCCAGCTTTCGTGAATTTCTTGTTTGTTATAACTTGCTTCTGAAGTAATCTCCACAATACCGTCGTCGGTGATAATAGGACTTATATGTGAGTAGGCGTTAGGAAAAACTTCTTTTGAGATTTTGCAAATTAATATTTTCGTTCCATCCGGCGTATATTGTGTCTCCCAAACGTGAGGACGTTGCTCAATGTGTTTTTCCATATATGCACGCCACTGTTCTTGCTCTGGTGTAAGTTTCTTTTCAGCTGAACGTTCCATTGCAACTCTTTTAGCAGCCGCCTCATCTTCTAATGGTTTTATGGCGTAAGCCATCTCTTCTGCAAGATTTTTATCCTTGATTTGTCCATATTCGTTATGGATATCGATACCATCTGGCATAATTTCTCCTTCTAAATTTAGTCTAAGAAAGATTATCGAGAGAGAGAGAGATGCAGTTTGTCAAATGCGGGAATACGAGATGGCACGGATGATAACCTGCCTGCGCAGGCAGGTCCGCCCCTACAAGGTCGGACCTTGAAGGTTAGTTGAAGTGAAATTTGATTTCGAGACGGGCATCGAGCGCATCGGCTAGACGCTGGAGATAGGGAATGGTGGGGTGGCTGGCACCAGATTCGACACGAGCGATGGAGGATTGAGTGGTGCCCATTTTCTTGGCGATTTGTGCCTGGGTCATGCCTTTTTTCATGCGAGCATCAAGAATGGCACGAAGAGGGGCAAATTCGACCTGAATTTTTTCGTATTCTTTGCGAAACTCAGGATCCTTCATTTGCTCATTGAAATAAA
>CAZBFT010000023.1:0-8671 GCA_964491465.1 uncultured Pseudomonadales bacterium | reverse complement strand
GTGTATTGGGAGGAATATTTAACATAGCATATATGCTATATTAGATCTTTCATTCTGTCAAGCGCGATACGAAGTTCTTTGTCTGGAGTTTTTTGTGTCTTTTTCTTAAATGCGTGTAAAAGTATGTATGAATTGGATTTGGGTGAATAGAAAATGCGGATGGCTACCTGGCTTTTTATCCTGAGTTCATACAAATTGGTGGCGAGCTTTTTCATATATGGAGGTTTAAGATATGGTCCATATTGAACCAATATTTGGATTGCGCTTTGTACCTTTAATTGGACTTTTCTTTCTTGCGAAATAAGAAAATCTTTCACTGGATATGTGCCACGACTTGTATGATAGTACTCAACTCTCCATGCCATAGTTTGAGTATAGGATATACTACGGAGCATGCAAAATAATTTCCGACGACTGGATGGCAGTACTCTACCCCTCCCCCTCTTTTACCCCGACGCCACTCGGGGAGAAGTAAGACAGTTGTCGTTTGACGACGTCAAAAAAGTCGGACTACCAGGAATCTTGGTCAATACCTTTCACCTCCTAAGATTGGTTGGGACTGAACAGACTTTGCAGGCTGGTGGCATTCATAAATATCTGGGTTGGGACGGAGCCATGATCTCGGACTCGGGAGGATTCCAAGTGATGTCAATTGCGAAAAAGGGCGGGGGGAATAGCACCGTGACCGACGAGGGGGTGACATTTACGATTGACGGGGTACCCCACCACTTTAGCCCCGAGGACTCGATCAAGTACCAAATGGCGATGAAAACGGATTTGATGGTGGTGCTGGATGACTTTACCCCACCGGACGCGACGCACGAAGAAGCCGAGGAAACGGTGCGACGGACGACGCAGTGGGCGAGGAGATGCAAGATTACATTTGAGGCCGAATGTGAACGCATGAATATTCCAACACATAAACGCCCTTATTTGATTGGGGTGGTGCAGGGAGCATACTTTGACGACTTGCGAGAGCGGAGCATGCGGGAGCTGGTGGAGATTGGGTTTGACGGGTACGGTTACGGCGGGTGGCCGATGCGCGATGGGAAGTTTGATGTGGCGACGGCCAAGTTGATGGCGGATAAATTGCCCAAAGATGCATTGTTATATGGGTTGGGGATCGGGAAACCGGATGATATTGTGACGTGCGTAAAACTGGGTTATCAGATATTTGATTGTGTACTGCCGACGCGCGATGCGCGACACGGTAGGTTGTATGTATATACGGCAGCAGAGATGGGGCAAATTGAGGTGCAGGCGCCGAATTTTTACACCTACTACAATCCCAGACAGGCACAACACTTAGACGAAAGTGAACCAGTCAGTACGGCCTGTGACTGTGAGCTGTGCACCACTATCAGCCGAGCAGAGCTAGCCAAACGGTGGCGGGCGCGAGATGAGAGCGTGCTACGGCTGGCAACGATCCATAATTTGCGTTTTTACGCGATACTCATGGAAAAGTTGCAGGGTGTGGTACATTAAATTAATGGCAGAATTAATCGCAATATTGGTTGTTCTTTGGTTACTGGGGATTATCTCGGTGCCGTGGCTGACGATGCCACATTTCCCAAGTCTAAACATTTTGGGTTTCCATTTAACCATTACTAATTTGTTGGTGCTGGGGATATTGATCTGGATTGCGGCGTCGCTCGGAGGACCCTTGCGCCAGATTGTGTGGGTATTGGTTGTGCTCTGGATTCTCTCTGCTCTCGGGATAATCGCGATCGGCGGACTATCCAATTTACTGGTCGTGGGAATTGTGGTGGGACTCGTGTTGTCGCTGCTGCAAAAAGGCTAAAGTGACCGAACCCAAGGTGGTCAAAACAGTGATTCCGGATAAAACGAACATTGTACTGGACCAAAGCGGCGAGGGAGGAATCGCAAAGTGTTCGGCCCAGACAGCATAGAGATTGTAAAAGCCAATACTACTTAAAATTACGTAAGGCCAGCGCCAATAACCTTCGGGTAAAAGAAAAGTGAGGAGGGCGAGCGCGAGGTAGCCGTGCCGCTCGTGCATACGGGTAGTAAAGACGAAGGTCCACAAAGTGAGGAGCGAGGCGGAAGTAAAGTAGGCGACAAAGGGACGGCGGCGAAGAGAGAAAAGAACAACAAGATTGAAACCGACCCCGAGGCAAGTTAATACGTTGCTCCATAAGCGAATGCCAGTGTCTCCTATTTGATTAAAGCCGAGCAGGTACCAAAAGTTGAGAGCGTTCACAGAACCTAAATGCTGGTGGAGCTGGCCGCCAATGGAGCTGAGATAAGTGGAGAAAATATAGCCTACGCCGCTAGAACCGCGCGGAGTGAGCGGTGCATATGCCACAAGACATAGGCTGGCGGAAATGACAGCGGAAGAAGCAAGGCGCTTGGCGGGTATGGGGGAGAACCAGAATCCGGCAAGCAGTAGGGGTGCGAGCGGGAGAATATTTTGCTTGGTGAGGAGGCCGACAACAAAAGCGATGAGTGCAAGGTCGGGTCTTTTTTTGACTAAAGCTAAGATAGTGATAATAGCTGTGAGCGCCGACAAACTTTCGATCTGCCCCCAAAAGACGCTGTTATAAATGAGCGCGGGATTAAAGAGAAAAGCGGACATAGCCACCAGTTTGGCCCGGCGGGAAAAGGGAGTGAAGCGCCAAATGAGAAACGCGATCAGACAGTCGGCCAAGATGCTCGGGAATTTGTAGAGGCTGGCGCGGACGAACTCGGTTTGGAGTGTAGCGGGAAGACGTTGATAGATCCCCTCCCCGACTGCGAAAGAATAAAGCGCGAGCGGGGGATAATTCACTATAGCCCAAGGAGAGACGTCCCTATCGTAAAGGCCCTGCCAGCCAAATTGGCGAACAGAGTCCATCCAGACCTCGTGATTCCAGATGTCGTGGTTGAAGGTGGTCAGGGAAAGGGCAAAGCGGAGGAGGAAACAAGGGATTAGTAATATCACCACATTCATCTTGGGTAATCGCATACTCTAACTATACAAGGGGAATGTGGATTCAGACAATTAAAGTTACCTAACAAGCCAAGGGGTGGAATTTATTTAGTTTTATCATTCTTTGAAGGATCTTTTTCGATCTTGTTGTTATTAGCGAATCTCGTATTCTTTATGATTTGCTTATAAAAACTGTTTGCATCGTTAGCAACCCTTTCAGCGTCTATTTTAGTCGGAGGGAGTGATCCCGAATTAGATTTATCTGTGTTGTCATCTAAGTAGCCTGTGTTGTATTGATATAGATTCATTTATTATTTACTCCAAGGCAAGAATTGTTCGTTTGTTAGATGCCATAACAGCTTGTCTTCTCTATGTGTGACAATCAGTTTGTTTATGAATTCCCAGACACCTTCCCAGTCTGGATAATCTGAAGATTGACTAACCATCAGTCCTATCTTCTTGGCTTCATCATAACATATCGCGAATCCGTGGGCTGGATAACCGTATACTAATGACCTTATTACAGATTTAGATTTCTTGCCTTTTTGGGCTTCATTAGAGAACATATGGTCATTCAATAATTCTTCGCCATAGGTTAGCGCTATTTCTAAATCTCTCGAGCTTTTGCTGGATTGGATTGGGTCTAATTTTTCAACGAGGGTTCGTGTAAATTCATTCGCAATTGAATAGGCGATCGTTATAGCGTCTTTCCTTCCTAGTCCTATTTCGTTGCGGAGTTCTATATATCGGTTTGAGGCCACACTTTTTAGTACCCCTTCTACGTAGGCAATTGAGTTAACACAATCAATTGATGAAACGCTATTTTCCTGTATTGTTGGATGTTCAGTTGGAGCATCTAGGGGTCCGAGTTGAGATTGAGGGCCTAGATATATCTTGTCCCCACCAAGGGATATCAGGGTTCCTGCGCTTACTGCTCTTATTGGGACGATGATGTTGAGTTGTGAGCAATAACTTCGTATTGTCTTTACTATTTTAAATGCGGAGTATGCATCTCCTCCCCAGGAATGAATTATTAAATCTATAGTCAATTTTTCTTTTGGAACTTTTACGTATGTTTTAAGCTGATTAGCAACTTGTATTACATCGTCAGATGTAATACTTTTGCCTTGTCCATAATACATGACGAAAAAATCTCTTACTTTTGTATTACTTCCGACTTGTCTAGCTATATTTGCTTGCGTTTGATTATTTTTTCTTGTCCGGCGTTTACTTACCCTAGCTATTGCCATGAGATTATTATCTCATGTCCTATAGATTAGACAACTAGGACTATAGATAACAAAAAATAGATATCTATTGCAATATTTACCAGCGGAAGTGGGCGAAGGCCTTGTTGGCTTCGGCCATGCGATGCACGTCGTCGCGCTTTTTGATGGCGGCGCCTTGGTTGTTGAAGGCGTCCACAATTTCGGCAGCCAGTTTGTCGGCGTAAGTGTGGAACTCGGAATTGCTGCGTTTCCCGGCAAAGTCGACGAGCCAACGGATACTCAGGCTAAATTGGCGAGCGGGAGTGACAGGCATGGGGACCTGGTAGGCGGCGCCACCGATGCGGCGACTGCGGACTTCGGTTTTGGGCTTGATGTTGTTTAGGGCTTGCAATAGGACGTCGAGGGGTTTTTGGCCGGTTTTCTCGCCGATGATATCCATGGCTTCGTAGACTTCACGACGGGCGACAGTCTTTTTGCCGCTCAACATGCTACGGTTAATCAATTTTTGGACTTCGAGTGAAGAGTATTTGACGTCGGGAGTGACTTTTTTGTTGTTGGCGGGTTTACTGCGCATAAGTTTCCTTGTGTTTATTTCTTGGGGCGTTTGGTTCCGTATTTGCTACGGCTGGTTTTGCGATTTTCGACTCCACCGGCGTCAAATTTGCCGCGGACGATGTGATACTTGACACCAGGCAAGTCTTTGACGCGGCCTCCCCTGACCAAAACTACAGAGTGTTCGGCCAAGTTGTGGCCTTCACCCATGATGTAGGCGGTCACTTCTTGTTTGTTGCTGAGGCGGACGCGAGCCACTTTACGGAGAGCCGAGTTGGGTTTTTTGGGAGTCATGGTTTTGACAATCACGCACACGCCGCGTTTTTGGGGCGAGGCGTAATCGACCATGGCGCGAGTTTTGGCATTGTAGCCACGGCGAAGGGCGCTACCTTTGCGTTTTTTGTTTTTGGTTTTGCGTCCAATACGGACCAATTGGTTCACTGTAGGCATAAGAAGTCCTTATTGTAGCACAACTCTGTCTGGTTCGGTAGGAATCAGCCGGCCGATAATAACGTTTTCCTTGAGCCCCAACAACTGATCTTCTTTGCCTTCTAAAGCCGCGTCACTTAGGACATTGGTGGTCTGTTCGAACGAAGCGGCGGAGAGCCAAGAGTGGGTGTGCAGGGCGGCGCGGGTGACCCCGAGCATGACACTCATCGCGGTGGCCGGTTCGCCACCTTCGGCCAACACGCTATCGTTGACATTTTCAAAAGCTGAGCGGTCGACAATTTCACCGGTAATTAGGCTGGTGTCGCCGGATTCTTCGACTTTGACTTTGCCGCTCATTTCGCGGACAACGACTTCAAAGTGCTTGTCGGAGATCGGGATGCCCTGGGATTCGTAGACTGCCTGGATTTCTTGGATCAGGTATTCCTGGCAGGCAAGCATTCCTCGGACTTTGAGCACTTCTTGGATACTTTGGGGACCGGCGGCTAAGGCAGAGCCGGCGCCGACCAAGTCTTTGTCTTTGACAGAGAGGGTAAGGGTCGCGGGGATAAAGTGCTCCTCAACGCTCCCGGATTTATCAGTGATAGTCACTTTGGTGCCATCGGCAACGGCAACGAGTGTGACTTTGCCGGAAATGGTCGCTAACGGAGCAATCACTTTGGGGGTCCGGACTTCGAACAGTTCTTCGACGCGAGGCAAACCCTGGGTCACGTCCAGGCCAACGATACCGCCGGCGTGTTTGACACGCATGGTCAGCTGAGTACCAGGTTCACCAATGCTTTGGGCGGCAATGACACCGACGGGACAACCGAGTTCGACTAGTTTGCGGGTACCAAAGTCCCAGCCGTAACAAGCCGCACAAAGACCGTAGCGGGAATGACAAGTTAGGGGAGAGCGAATTTCGATAGACTCAACTCCGCTCTTTAAGATAGAGGCGGCTATAGCGTCGTCGATCAGATCACCTTTTTTGGCGAGAGTACTCTTGGTCTTGGGATCTTTGACGGTTTTGGCCAGCATCCGGCCGAGGACGCGTTTTTCGAATTGTTTGCCACGGAGACCCGTTGTAGGAATAATTAAGGCATCGGTGCTGCCACAATCGGCTTCGCGGGTGATGGCGGTATGACTGACGTCGACCAAGCGGCGAGTAAGGTAACCGGCGTCGGCAGTTTTGAGGGCTGAGTCGGTCAAACCTTTCCGGCTGCCACGACTACTGGTCACGTATTCGAAAATGGAGAGACCTTCGCGGAAGTTACTTTTGGTCGGCATTTCCACGATTTTGCCAAGCGGGTCAACTACTAGTCCACGCATAGCGGAGAGTTGTTTGACTTGATCGCGACTGGCGCGGGTACCACCGGAGTCGATGATGATTTTCACCGCGTTGCGTTCGTCAAACTTTTCCCAGGTAGCGGTGGCAATACTTTCGGTAGTTTCCATCCAAACTTCGAAAGACAGACGGCGCTTTTCTTCTTCGGTAATTAAGCCTTGATTGTAAGTTTCGAGGATTTGGTTCACTTTTTCGTCGGCTTCTTTGATCATTTGATCTTTGCCTTCGATCATAATGTTGTCGGCCACGGCCACGGAGAGACCAGAGTTGGTTAAGTACTGGAAGCCGATCGATTTGATTTTGTCGACTAACTGGGCGACTTCATGGTTGCTATATAAGCGAATGGCTTCTTTGACCAGATCAGTAATTTTTTTGGCATTGACGCTTTCATTGAGGAATCTGAGCTCAGCGGGCAGGGCTTCGTTAAAGATGAGGCGACCCACGGAAGTCTCGATAATTTTCCCATCCAGTCTAACTTTGAGGTTTTGGCGAAGAGCCACGTGGCCGGCTTGATAGGCGGCATAAGCTTCGTCGGGACCCGAGTAAATTTCGGCGGCCAAAGTTAAATCGGGATCAAAACTGGTTAGATAGTAACACCCCAAAGCCATCTCTTTGTTGGGGACGGTGATCGGACTACCGTTGGCGGGTTTCAAGAGGTTATTTTCGGCCAGCATGCGGTCACGGGCTTCTTCGACGGCAGTAGTTGAGAGCGGGACGTGGACGGCCATTTGGTCGCCGTCAAAGTCGGCGTTGTAACCAGCGCAGACACAAGGATGGAGCTGGATGGCATTACCTTCGATCAACACGGGGTAAAAAGCCTGGATACCCAGTTTGTGAAGCGTTGGGGCGCGGTTAAGGAGTACGGGGTGATTTTTGGTAATGCGCTCGAGGATATCAAAGACGAGGGGGTCTTTGCGTTCGATCGCGTGCTTGGCGCTTTTGACGTTGGGGGCTGTGCCTTCGGCAATGAGTTCGCGCAGCACGTAGGGTTTGAACATTTCAAGCGCCATGTCTTTGGGGAGACCACATTGGTCAAGTGTCAGTTCGGGACCGACCACGATCACGGAACGGCCAGAGTAGTCGACACGCTTGCCCAACAAGTTTTGGCGGAAGCGACCCTGTTTGCCACTGAGCATGTCGGAGAGGCTGCGCAGAGGTTTGACGACGCGACGGCGGGTGGTTTTGGCTTGGGAGGCATCGATCAATGAGTCCACGGCTTCCTGCAACATGCGCTTTTCGTTGCGCAAAATGATTTCGGGTGCACCCAAGTCAATTAAGTGCTTGAGGCGATTATTGCGGTTGATCACACGACGATACAAGTCATTGAGGTCAGAGCTGGCAAAGCGGCCGCCGGACAGTTGCACCATGGGGCGCAGTTCCGGAGGAAGCACGGGCAGGACTGTGAGTACCATCCAAGTGGGGCTCAGGACTGCGTTTTTGAGGCCGTCGACGACTTTGAGACGTTTGGCGAGCTTGCTTTTCTTGAGCAAGTTGGTCTCGCCTTTCAGCTCCTCTTTGAGGTCTTTGCTTAATTTTTGCAAATCAATGGTCCCCAAGTATTCGAGAATGGCTTCGGCACCCATACCGACCCTGACGTGGCTGACGGCGTCGTATTCTTCGAGCTTGATATACTCGTCTTCAGAAATGACGCTACCAGGGGTGATACGGCGGGCGAGAGCAGTTACGGTTTTGTAAATTTCATCCAACGAGTCTTTGTCGCCTACCAAACTAGCCCGGAGGCTTTCGATGGTTTTTTTGGCGGAAAGTTTGGCTTTTTCGGTGCTATCCTTGGTCAAGCTGTCTTTGACTTTTTCCATGTCGAGCTTGACTTTGTCTTCGAGGACTTTGAGGGCTTCGGCTTTGTGTCCATTTAGACCTTCGATCACTTTGCTTTTCTGGTCTTTGTCGACACTGAGCACCAAGTATTTACTGAAGTACACAACAGCCGAGAGGCTTTTGGGGGCCACGTTCATGAGTAAGCTCAATTTACTGGGAGCGCCCTTGAAGTACCAAATATGGGCGACGGGAGCGGCTAAGTTAATATGGCCCATGCGCTCGCGGCGGACGCGGCTTTGGGTGACTTCGACGCCACATTTGTCACACACGATACCGCGGTAACGGATGCGCTTGTATTTGCCACAGTAACATTCGTAGTCTTTGGTGGGGCCAAAAATGCGCTCACAGAAAAGG
>CAZBFT010000022.1:10112-11429 GCA_964491465.1 uncultured Pseudomonadales bacterium | reverse complement strand
TTTTGCTAGTGAGAACTCGCTAATCGCTCTGGCTACACTGCGCAAAAAGAATATAAGCCTGCACCAGTTTCTCGCAGTTTTTTGATGTGTACGAAAAAATTTGTAAATGAAGCCACAGAATTAGATCTCGACAGTGTAAAACCGGGCATTGCGGGAGATAGAGAGGATAACTGTTTGGTCAGGGGCGCGAAGAGTAAGGGTGGAGTAGCGGCCGAGGCGAGGGATTCTGAGCCAACCATGGTGACGGGGGGCGAGCGTGTACAGGGATGGCTCGTGACGGGAGAGGGCGAGATGGGACCGAGAGTGGAGGTGGGTTGGACGAGAATGGTAGACAATAAGTGAACGAGAGGGCTTTTGAGTAGTAGAGTCGAGGAGAAGGAGATTGGGGCGTCGATACCAGAGGCAAATTATCAGACTAGTAGCTATGACTGCTATCAGTATATATGCTATATATGCCGGGTTGAAGCTGGTGGTAAGGCGATAGATAGTGGCGGGAAGAGAGGGGAGAAAAGTCGGCCTGGAGGGTAGGTCCAGGCTAGGTGGCAATCCGGGGAGTGCGGGGAGCGGGATCGTATATCCAGATTGAATAGTCAGGGTAAAGGGGAGGAGCGAGGAGGTGAGGCCAGCGTGGTCGAAGGCAAAGAACTGGAGGGTATAAACCCCAGTATTGAGGTGGACGTAGGGGTAAGCCAGACCCGAACTTTGAGTGGGGAAGGACAAGCTAGTGGCGATGTTGGTTGCGAGCGGTGTGAGAATGAGGGAGATGGTGGCCCAAGGTTCGGTTTGGACGGTAAAATAGACGTCTTTGGGGCCACGAATATCAAAGTTTGTTCCTTCGACAAGCACGGGGTTGGGGTAGGTGTGGTCGATATCGAGGAGTCGGAGGACGGGAGGAGTTTGATCGATCGTAAGGTGCCAAGAGGTGGAGCGGGAGGTGTTGCCGGAGAGGTCGGAGGCAGTTATAAACCAGTCGTATTCACCTGTGGCGAGATCTTTGGTGGGATTGAGATAGATGTAGTCGTCGCCGAGGTGGGAGGTGTAGCCGATTCCACTGCTGTTGCCCAAATGAGAGATGCCCAGGAAAGTAGCCACTCCATTGAGGTGTAGCGTGTAGAGAATAGTATTGCTGTCGGGATCGCTGCTTTTTTTCCAAACGAATTCGGGCCGACTTTGATTGGTGGTGGAGCCGTCGACTGGGCGAATCAAAATGGGGATCGAGGGAGCGGTAGTGTCGCCTGTGGTCGGGGTAGTGGCGGGGACGGTGGCGGTAGCGCTAACGGTAGCCAGCTGAGGATCGGTAGAGGCGTGGACCGCGGT
>CAZBFT010000022.1:0-10102 GCA_964491465.1 uncultured Pseudomonadales bacterium | reverse complement strand
GGGCGACGCATGAGTCCAGTATAGCTTACCGTTGACGGTTTTCCATTTCGATGATCTTGCGTTTTAGCTCGTCGATCTCGGCATCGCGGGTATCGGCGCGGTGTTCAAGGTGTCGGCGGATCACGATCAGGACCGCGAGCAGCACAAGGAGAATGATGAGAATGGCGGCCATGAGCCGGTAGGGCATGATCCAAAAGTAGAGAGGGCGTTCGGCGACCAATCCGGGGCCGTAGGCGGCGCTGAGGGTCGCGGTAAAGCGACCAAAACCCCAGACAGTGGGCCACTGCGCGGTGAGAGTGCGTGGGGTATAAGGAAAAATGTTGACTTGATCGAGGGGCAGCTCGGCCAGTTTGCGACCAATCATGTCGTGGATGATAATTTGGCTGTCGGGCCGAATGTGAGTGTCTGATTGGTTGACGATGACGGCTTCGAAGTAGATAGGGCCAAATTCTGACACGATGTTTTTGACGGTAAAGCTTTTGATGAGCGCATCATATTTAATGTCGCCGGCGACGGTGAGGCCGAAGAGAGAGCCAATTTGCGGGAGGACTCCGGCACCTGTGGTTTGGGCGGGGGCATTGACGTCTTGGGGTGAAATGTAGACTCCCGCGTAGTGGCCACCAGGCAGGGCGTCGGAGGGGACACTAATGAGCGCATAGATTTGCTCGGTGGCGCCGGGAGCGATGACGAAACTGGTGCGGTCGAGGGTGAACCAAGGTGAGGCGAGGTAGCGGCCGGACGCATTTTCGGTGACTTGGATGGGGGTGCCGGAGTCGTTCTGCACGAGGAAGTCGTAAACTTGGGCCTGAACTTTGATTGGCTGGGCACTGGGGTTGGTGATTTTGATGGTCTTTTGCACTGTTTGGCCAGGTTTAACGGTTTCGTCGTAGCGGGGCGGAGAAATGACGAGAGAAACTTCGGCGGCGGAGACGGGATGAATAAGCCACAAATTCAAAGCACTAAATACAAAACAAACGGCGGTAATAATTTTGGAAATTCTAAACATGTTGGGCAGGGAGAGTTTCATAGTCGCTTTAGAATGTGGCGGTGGCCGTGTAACTAATAGTGTGGGTGTAGTCGCCTTGGGGAGTCACAGAGGAGATGTTGGCTTTGTAGTTGACGTAAGTGGCGGTGGCGGCGGAGGGGCCGGTGGTGTAACTGACTAAGGTCAGGGCAGTGGTGGCGTCGGTGCCGGAGTATTCGTTGGTGGTGGCGCCGCCGGTGCAGGAATCGGAGCCGGTACCCCAGGTGCCAGCGGCGACGTGCGTGCCGCAAGGATGGATGCCGTAGGCTTCGGTTCCCGGTGTATTGAGGACAGCGGGACTAGTGGGAGGCGTGACATTGTCATCGATGGTATTGCTGCCATTTCTGAGGTTGCCGTCGTCGATGGCGGTGAGAGCATAACCATGACTGGCGTTGGTGGCAATGGTAATTTTTTGGGCTTGAATACGAGCGCTTGCCAGGAGGAGAGAACCGAGAGCTACGGAGGTGCCGGTAGAAGTGGCGCCGGTATTGTTGGTTAGGGTTTCACCGTCGACGACATCGGTGGGCTCGACGTCGGTACAGGTATCGGCGCCGCAAATGCTCATCTCGATAGTGGGGTCGACGGTGGCGGTCACTTTGACCGGTTCGATCAGTGCCACTTTACCGCTTGTGTTGTCTACAAGAGTGTCGGAGCTATTGTAGTTGCGCAGAACGTAGGCGTAGGTTTCGGCGGTGGCTTCGGTGGTGTCACCGGGGCCGGGGGCGATCGGGGTGTTGGCACCGCTACCAATGGTAATGACAATGGTCGCTCCGATGGTGCCGGATCCGCTGTAGTGGACTTCGAAACAATGGTAGTTGGCTGGGCTGGTACAACCAGTGCCACCGGCAGCGGTTGCAACCCCGGTCACAAAGTCGTATTCTACTGAGCCACCGGCGGGATCGTCGACGTCCGTCGCGGAGACGGTGACGGAGCCTCCGCCAAAGTCAAAACCCTGATCGTCGGGATTGCCGTCGTTGGGGGTAGTGGCGTCGGCGGGGAGGAGGATGCGGAAGTACCCACTGGGGACGGCGGAGGCGGTGTCAAAAGTAATGGTGTGGACGGGTTTGTTTTTGAGGTAGATGGGATCGTTGTCGTCAGTGTCACCAGAGGCTAGGATGGGAGAGACGGTGAATTCGTCGATATCAATGACGGTAACAACCGTGTAGGTGCCGGTCCCAATGACTAGTGAGTCGCCGGCGTTGATGTTGTGAGTGGTAATGGTGTTGAAAGGGGCGGAAGCGCTCGTTTTGAGTTTGACGTTGCTACTGCCTGTGGTGGTGCCGGTGGCGTCGACACGGGCAGCAACAGAGAGACGCGAGGAAGAGATGGAGTCGCTGGCGGTTGTGAGGTTGGCGGAGTTGAGGAGCGGGGGATGGATCAGGGTGAGGATAGTAGCCAAGGAGATAAGGCCGAAAGCCAGAAAACTAGAGATGGGGAAGGAAAGTTTTTTAGGCTTTTTCTGCATATAGTTTAATGTATCCTTTTTAGACTAAACATGTCAAGGAGAAGTTGTGTGAGTAAGGCGATAGACCGCCAAGGCCAAAATCAAGATTGCTACGAGGACCATGGTAGGTCGGAAGGGGAAAAGCCAGACGATTTTTTCGGTTTGGGTCAGAGTGGAGCCGCCTTCGGTAGTAATAGTAAGGTGGAAGCGGTGGGGTCCGACCTGGTACCAGCGGGGAGAGAAACTGAGGTTTTGGGAGCGGGCGGCGGTGCCAAGGATGAGGGTGGGAGTGAGAGTGGAAGTAGCGAGAGGTTTACCCTGGGGATTGAACACGGCAAACTCCCCGTGCGGCCTCAGCATAACGGGGGCTCGGTTGGTGAGAGTGAGAGGGAGGGAGAGGGGGATGGTAGAGTCGTGCCAGAGCGGAGGATCAAAACGGGTGATTTCGAGGTGGATGGGGAGGATACTTGAGGGAGTGAGGGTGACAAGCAGCAAACTGCTAATTCCAGGGTTGGCGGCGAGATTGGAGGAAGCCTGGTCCAGGTCGGTGGAGGGAGCGGCCTGAACCACAAGAGCAAGGTAGGAGTCGATGGGGATATCCGTACTGGCTCCTGAAAGGCTAAGAGTGATGGGGAGTGGTTCTGAGCCGATCTCGATAGGTTGTCCGAGAGGAGGAGAAGAGGTAATGACCAAGGGGATAGTGCTGGGATCTACCGGGGTAGGGTCTATGGTGACGTGGCCTAGGTCGTCGCTCGGCCGCGCGAAGTGGATCGTGGGAATGACGGTAGTGCTGTTACCTTGGTTTTTGATCACAAAAACCTGATTAACGGCTTTGGTGGGAGCAAGTAGGACTTCGACTACGGGGGGAGAGATGCTGAGTCCGACGCTTTGTGCCATTGAATGTTTGGCACAAAGAAATCCAAAATTCCAAATAACAAATCCAAAACAAAATATAAATTTAAAAAAATCAAACTTACTCATAAATTTTTTTTGTAAATTGTTTTGGATTTGAATTTTGGTTTTAATATACAGGGGTGGCAATATATATAATTTGAGTTGAGTAGTTGCCGGCTGCCTGGGAGCCGCTCACGTTGGCTTGGTAGGTCACGGTGGCGGTGCGATTTTTCCCGGCACTAGCTGTGGTCATGATGGTGGCGGGTGAATCGGCAGCGGAGGCGTCGGGGAAAGGGCGGAAGTAAGTGTTATTGGTAAAGTCGGCGGAGATGTCGTTGCCGGTCAAGTTGTAGCCAAAGCCGTATTTACTGGTGTCGTTCCAGATTCCGGCGGCGGATTCGGAGCAGGCACCGCTGTTACAGGTTGTGTCGGGGATGGTGTCGCCGCTGGTGTTGGTCAGGCGGGAAGTGGCGATGGCGCTGACCGAGTAGCCTTGGCCTGGAGCGGAGACAGTCAAGGTGTGGGAAGTGGTGGCAAAGGTGGCGGGCGTGAGCGTGCCCAGGTCGGCGAGGATGGCACTGAGGCTAAAGCTAAAGTCGTAGAGCGTATAGATATATTGAAAACCGGCTTTGACATGATAGCCGGTGCTGCTAAAGAAGCTGGCGGCGGTTTGGCCCACGGTGTCGGTCAGGGAGTATGTGGTGGAGCTTTTGAGTCCACTGGTCATGTTGAAGTTGCCTAGGCGGATTGTGTAGCTGTCGCTTTCCAGGGTTTCGGCGCGGGTGGGGGGGGCAAAGATAGCGGTTATAACCGTTATAATGATTATAAATTTTATATGGGGGCGAAAGGGAAGCATGGATCCAGTATCCCACTTCGTCTGTGACTTCGCTAGGGACGCGATAGTCTAGCGATTAGTTTCCTGATCGATCGTATGTTGTAGCTCATCCCGCTATCGCTGACGCTCAGACGGGATGGCCTATTAATCTTGATCGCTTTCGCGGTCAATAGTTTGTTGCAGCTCATCCGCGGAGCGGTAGAGGTTTTTCAGATCGGAGTAAACACTTTGTAAATTGGTGCGGACGTCTTTGACACGGGTCAGGGGGATGGTGACGGAGAGAGAGTCGAGAGCGTCTAGAAGTGTGCGTTTGAGGTTGAGCGAGAGAAAAAGGAGAGTGTCGGTCTCCTCCGTGCTCATGTGATTGGCAAGAGTTTGAGCCGCTTTCCTTTCTTCGACAGTCTGCTCATACTGGTGGCCAGTGAAAATGGCCAGCGGGGTGATCATGACCAGGGCTACGAGTTCGGAGAGATGAGCCAGGTCGTTGAGATTGGTTCCGGGAAGAAAAAGGAAAAAGAGGATGGCTACTCCGGTCAGAACGAGGGTGGCCTCGATCTCGTAAAGCATAGCTACAGCAAAGAGGAGGAAGTATAAGAGGAAAAACAGGGGGGAGGCGAGAGAGCCTGTCTCTACTACCAGCAGTAAGATCATGCTGGTGAGAATGGTAATGTCGAGGGTGATCGTACTTTTGTGAAACCACTTGGGGTGACGTGCGCGCAACCAATGGGTCCCCAGGTAAAGGATTACCAAAACCGCAACCAGTTGGAGAGTGGAGGGAGCGAGAGTGGGGGTCGTGATCCAGAGGTAAACTCCGGCGACAGAGAGAATGAGAAAGATGATGTGTAGCAAAAAACGCGAGGACATTAATGATCAGTATGTCAGCTAATCAGCGAATCAGCAAGTCAGCAGATCAGTGCGCCAGGGAGTCAACTTGGTGATATATATTGATATATAAGTTGATATATTGATATAATGATTACGATGAGAAAAAATACGGCTGAAGTACAGCTTTATCGTTGGGTGGTCGACCTCACTGCAGTACTGGGTCTTTTGGCGTTTTTCAGCGCATGTGCGCCAAGTCCTCTGTTGGCTGATGAGATGGACTGTAGCGGGGTGGCTGATAAAGTACGAACCTTGGAATTAACATTTGAGCCGATTTCAACGGGCACACGATTTCTTGGGTGTGGCTCACTGGATACGATCGCTATGGAAATAGTATTTGATTCGTTGATGAGTCCGAGCGGAGAATTAACGCAACCATATTTTGCAGGTTTGGGGACTGTAGCAGAAAATCAGGCTTTTAGTGCTGATGTACGGATAGACCAAGATGATCCTTTCATAACCAGAATTGTAAACCCGCAGACTGGACAATCAGCTCCTTGCGAAACACAAGTGAAACCAGAGTTAAAACAGATTGTGATTACCTGTGATGAAGTTCCTTTACCCCCTGCAGAAGGGCCGCAAACAAGTATATTGACACCCGTGACACAATAGATATATGCAAAAACTAACTTCCCTTCTTCTTACCGACTAAGCTCTGGGGGAGTGCCGGTTGTGCATCCCCCGCAAGGGGATTTTTTTTGAAAATACAAGTAAAATACACAAATATGACAAAATTAAATAAAACTTATGTACTAGGCATGTTCCCGTACCCCTCGGGGGAAGGGCTACATGTGGGGCATGTGCGGATCTTTACGGCGTGTGATGTGATGGCCAGGTATTTCCGGATGAAAAACCGTGTGGAATCGCACGGGCGACCGCAAGGGTCCGGGCGACCGCAAGGGTCGCCCCTACAGGATGGTGTATTGTCGCCGATGGGGTGGGACGCGTTTGGACTGCCCGCGGAGAACGCGGCGATCAAGGCCAAGAAAATACCGCAAGAGATGGTACCCCACAACTACGCCAACTTTAAAAAACAAATGCGAAACCTGTCTTTGTCGTTTGATTGGGAGCACGAGTTTGCGACTACTGACCCCACTTACTACGCCATTACCCAGTGGATATTTTTGCAGCTATACGGGAAAAGGGACGAGCAGGGGAGACGATTGGTTTACCGTGAGAAGGTAGCTATAAATTGGTGTCCTAAATGTAAAACAGGACTTGCAAATGAAGAGGTATTGCCGGATGGGACGCACGAGCGGTGTGGGACGGTGGTCGGGAAAAAGCTGCTACCTCAGTGGGTGATGAGGATCACATCTTATGCGGAGAGGTTGCTTGCGGATTTGGATGGAAGCACGGGCGACCACGAGGGTCGCCCCTACAAGATGGATAAATTGGATTGGCCACGGGGAATACTGGAAATGCAACGGAACTGGATCGGGAAAAAAGAAGGAATCAATATAGACTACCCGGTAGTCGGACAAAATGAGGTAATTACTTGTTTTACCACAGCGCCGGTGAACTGGGGGATGACATTTATTGTCTTGGCTCCCACGCATGCTTTGGTGAAAAAAATTATTGCGGGAGAAATTAAAGTTGCCGAGGAAGAATTGGAGCAGGTAAAAGCTTATGTGAAGAAAGCGGAAGGGAAGAGCGAACAGCAGATTTTGAAGGATGATACAAAAGAAAAAACGGGAGTATTTACTGGGTTGTATGCCACTAACCGTTTGGCGGGGAGGGATGTGCCGGTGTGGGTAGCTGATTTTGTAGTCGGGGAAGTGGGAACCGGAGCGGTGCAAGGCTGCCCGGCGCATGATTACAAGGACTTTGCATTTGCTAAGAAGTTTGGCATCCCAATCAAGCGGGTGGTGGTGGGTCCGGACGGAGATATGACTGAGGTCACGCGAGAGGAGCAAGTGATTGTGAAGGGGATGCAGGGGAAAATGGTGAACTCGGCCGAATTTATCAATGGCTTGGAGTTTATGGATGGTTTGCACAAAACCATGGATTATGCTGAGGAAAAGGGATGGGGTAAACGGGTGGTGAGCTATCATCTGCGGGATTGGGTGTTCTCACGCCAGAGGTATTGGGGAGAGCCGATCCCATTAGTTTATTGTGAGAAATGCGGGGATGAAAACGGGGTGGTGCCGCTACCGGAGACAGATTTACCGTTGACTTTGCCAGAATTAGAATCATACGAGCCGACGGATACGGGAGAGAGCCCTCTGTCGCGGGTCACTGAGTGGGTGAATACCAACTGCCCCAACTGTGGTGGTCCTGCCAAGCGGGAGACGGACACGATGCCCAACTGGGCAGGGTCTTGTTGGTATTTTCTCGCCTATCCGTTCTGGAGAGCGGACAATCAGAGAACTCGGAAAACTCAGAGAGCCGGGAAGCCAGTTGAATCAGAAAATCAGAAGAGCACAGAGGACGTGCTGGCGGAATATAAGTCGAAAAGTAAAACGCCGCTTACGGATTTTTGGAAGGGGTATGCTAAACCCGAGATCGATAAATGGTTGCCGGCAGACTGGTACCTGGGCGGGGCGGAGCATGCGGTCTTGCACTTACTATATGCGCGCTTTTGGGTCAAGGTGCTGCAAGACTTGGGATTGGTCGATTTCCCCGAGCCGTTTTTGCGACTGCACAGTGTGGGGATGGTGCTAGCCGAGGACGGGCGGAAAATGAGTAAAAGCTGGGGTAACGTGATCAATCCGGATGACATGGTGAAGCAGTATGGGAGTGACGCGGTAAGACTTTACGAGATGTTTATGGGGCCGTGGGACCAGGCAATCGCGTGGGACAGCCGGGCACTGGTGGGGCAGCAGAGGTTTTTGGAGAAGGTAATGGAAACGGCCAAAAAAACGAGCGAGAAGACCTCGCCCCTACTCGCGATGGAACTATCTAAATTGGCGGCGAAAATAGAACACGGGATAGTTGAACAAAAATTTAATACATGCATCGCCGGTATGATGGAGTTGGTCAATTTGTGGAAGAATAATGATCTGGTAATGAGCTCGGAAGACGTGGCGAAATTCGCGCAAATAATGTCGCCGTTTGCGCCCCAAACTGCGCAAGCAGTTTGGGAGTTATGCAGTAACGCTGGAGCGCAGTATCACAGTGTAAGCGATAGTGGGTGGCCGAGCTTTGATGACGTGGCGGAAATTGCAGACTTGCTGGTCACGATTGCGGTGCAAGTGAATGGGAAGCTGCGGAGCGTGTTGCAGGTCCCAAGTAACAAGTCACAGATAGAAAGTGAAGTCGTAAAGTTGGCGCTGGCGGACGAGAAAGTGAAGAAGTGGTTGAGCGGGGAGCCAAAGAAGATAATTTTTGTACAGGGTAGATTGATTAATTACGTGTTGTGAGGCAAAACGATGAATTTTGAACTCGGCTTGTTGACGGGCATGATAGCTCATGTGGGTCATGCGGTGATCCGAGGGTCGAGATATAATTATTTGCGTAGACTTGATGAGGAAATGGGGAAGCGTTATTTGAAAGAAGTGGGGTTGGTTGACGTGATTGCTTTTTTTGTGGGGTCATTTATACCTGATATCGCAGCATTAATAGAGGGAGCAAGGCAGTTGGTGCAGTAGACTCTTGACTGCAATTTCGATATTTTAGGGTGTGGAAAGAATGATTACATATTTGAAAGAGTATGGAGTGTTGGTGGGCAGGTTGTGGTGGCCGTGGGGCTATTTCACTGCGGTCTGATTGGGTCAATTCTCTGTGCGATATTTAGCAGCATGTTGCCGAGTTCTTCGCTCCCTCTTGCGTGTTTTTGCCAAGAGGCTATCACTGCCATCCCTGCCTCAAATACGAATAGCTGTTCCTCCTCTAATAGATTTTCAAAAGGTAAGGTGGCAAGTGCAGACCAGACCTCTAGTTGAGTAGGTCTGACAAGGTCTTTCTGGTGATCAGCGACAGCCTGCTTAACTTCGAGAACTGTTTGGTATTGACGATCTAGCAATCTAGGCATAAATTCCTTTTTTAATACTTTATCAAGTTTGTTGAGATTTACTTGACAATATTCCTGATAGTAATGTATCCTATAGCACATGGAGATAATGACGTATTTGCAGGCGAGAGAGCTGTTGGGAGCGGACTGCGCGGAGCAGGAGCTACAAATCATCCTGACAGTGAGTGGTCGAGTGCGCGAATGGATATGTCTTGTCGCGCGAGAGGTAAAGAAGGGGAAAGTAAACCCGATTGTGATCGTCGAAGACTGTGGGATGGGGAAGGGGATATTGCAGACAGTAAAAGAGGAGGAGTGGGTTTTGTTAGTGAACCCGAGCGTAGCAGACCGGGAGAGCGGGGTGGTTACGGAGGGGATAGTGCGCGCGGGAAAGTTGTTTTCTCCGGCTCTGGGTGAGTGGTTGGGAGCACAAGAGCTAGGATTTGGGTTGAAGTTGAGCGAGCAATCATTTACTCAGGAGGAGGCCACAATTATGAGGTTGCTGTGGGGTAAAAAAGAGCAAGTGGTTGAGCGGGAAGAAGTGGCCCAGGCAATGTGGGGGGAGAACTGGGCACAACGATACTCTGATTGGGGGATTGATGCGCTCATTCACCGGTTGCGGGGGAAGCTGAGTGGTCAATGGCAGGTAGTGACAATCCGGGGCCGGGGGTATATGCTGGCGGCGACGGCAAGGCCAACACGCGCCGTGCAGACCACAATTAGGAAAGGAAATATTATGCGGGACATACCGGGGAGCATTTATCCGAGCGAAGAATACTTGACCTATATGAACGATCCTCACAGGGCAAGAAAAGTTTATAAAGATATATTTGAGGCAATGGATAAAGAACAAGTTTTAAATCATAAATTCTCGCCCAACCGCATTAAAATTCTCTGTGTAAATTCTTATTCATATGACAATGTGGATGCGATCGCGGGCTGGGTGAAAGCCAATAAATGGAGTGGAGTCAAGGTTTACTTTGCCCACTACGATCCGCGAGCGGTAGCCATGCATCAGGCTCGGATCAAAGAACTGGGAACGGAGGCGTGGATGGAGTCGATTTATGATGATTTGCG
>CAZBFT010000021.1:0-11705 GCA_964491465.1 uncultured Pseudomonadales bacterium | reverse complement strand
CACCCAGGCGGGGTGAGCCCATTACATCTTGAAAAACGTACGAACTTCGTTGTAACAGTTCACACAAAATAAAAAGATTAAA
The DNA here is from genome assembly GCA_964491465.1 of uncultured Pseudomonadales bacterium. Classification (GTDB taxonomy): domain Bacteria; phylum Patescibacteriota; class Microgenomatia; order UBA1400; family UBA12108; genus UBA12108. The sequence goes on along the minus strand of CAZBFT010000021.1, from coordinate 11,623 downwards.
GCCCGCATCCGCGGTTGAGAAAAATTGTCTCTAGCAGTACCACTACCACAACTATCTGGCAGATCAGGAACCCCCAGATAATATAGCGCATAAACTGCGCCCAATTTTCGTTACTACCTTCCATGAAGTTCCTACTCAACAAATACGTAGGCATAATAATATGAAAACAAAGATACTACTATGATCCAAATTAGGTTGAGTTATCCAGCTCTTGCGTAAAAACTAAGCGTCCCGCATAATACTAATCACCCGGCATAAAAAACTGTATTTTGATTGACTATTAGTCCGTTGCCTGGTACGATAAATACCCGTATGTCAACCTTACATATCTCGATTTCCGCCGAGCCAATCTTTCATGTGGGGTCTCTCACCATCACCAATTCGATGCTCACAACCTGGATCGTCACCGGTATCCTTATTCTCCTTGTTTACCTTTTCTCTCGCCAAATTAAAGCAACCGGCCGTCCAGGCCGGCTTCAGTCTTTCATCGAATTCATTATTGAAGGATTGAGTGGCATTGTCGAAAGTATGGTAGGGAAAGCAAAAACCAAAATATTCTTCCCCTTGATTGGGACATTTTTCATTTTTATTCTCTTCTCCAACTGGTCAGGCCTACTGCCTGGGGCCGGTACGATCGGATTCCATGGCGAGCTACACGGCGCTTCAGTCTTTATCCCTTACTTCCGCGCTCCGACCGCCGACATCAATACCACGCTCGCGCTCGGTCTCATCTCCATGATCATGGTGCAATTCTTTGGTCTGCGCTATCTCGGGGTTGGTTATCTCAAGAAATTCTTTAACTTTAGCTCACCCATCAATTTCTTTGTCGGCGTCCTCGAGCTCCTTTCCGATGTGAGCAAAATTATCTCCTTTGCCTTCCGTCTGTTCGGCAATATCATTGCCGGCGAAATTTTGCTCCTGGTCATGGGATTTCTCGTGCCAGTTCTTGGCCCCACCCCCTTTATCGGGCTCGAACTCTTTGTGGGTTTTATCCAAGCCCTCGTTTTTATGATGCTCTCGACAGTATTTATCAATATGGCCACGCTCGGTCATGGTGATGAACACCACGAGTAAACAAATATAAAAGTAGGGGCGAGGTTTACCTTGGCCCGCAACAAAGGAGAATATATGGCAGACATATCAACTGCAAACAACATCGTAGGCTGGACTATCGCCGTCGGCGGCATCGCCCCCGCTCTCGCGATTGGTCTTATCGGCAGCAAAGCCATGGAAGCCATCGGTCGCAACCCCGAAGCCACCGCCAAAATCCAAAACAACCTAGTCTTGGCATTTGCTTTTGCCGAAGCTATCGCCATTTACTCGTTGGTGGTCGCCCTCATCCTTAAATTCGTCTAAGGAGTAATTATTTATGGAAATCCAACTCACACAAATCCTCTTGCAGGCTCTCAACTTTGGGATCTTGTTCTTTGTGTTGGCCAAACTCTTATTCAAGCCCATCCTCAAGATCTTGGACAACCGTAGCGACAAAATAACAGAAGGTTTGGCTGCCGCCGAAAAATCACTCAAAGAAGCCGCCAAATTAGAAGAAAAGAAAGCTGTCGAAATGGCCAAAGTCCAGCAAAAGGCCGCCGAGCTGATATCGGCTGCCAAAAAAGAGGCCAAAGAGTCAGGCGCGGCCTTGATCGAACAAGCCAAAGCCGAAGCGGCCAAAGCCGCCGACAAGCAACACGCCATCTTTATGGCTCAGCTCAAAGACGAGGAAACAGCTCTCAAAGCTCGCGTCGCCGACCTGGTTGTGGTTACCACCCGCCAGCTTCTTCGCGACTCCTTGGGCAGCAAAGAATTAAGTGCCTTAAACAAAAAAGCGATCGCCAAGCTGAAATAACTTTATGACTACACAAGCCGCCAAGTTGGCCAAAATCATCGGTGACTACCTCAGGGGCGTCGGCGGGCCGCAACTGCTCCACGCTGTCACGGCCGAACTAGGTAAACGGGATGTTGTGGCAAGTGATCAGCACTTGCTCACCGTCACCTCCGCTGTTTCCCTGAGTCCTGCTGATAAATCCGCGCTCGAGGCCTATGCCAAAACCAAGCTAGGCGCAAAAAGGGTGGTGTATGCCCTAGACTCGGACTTGATCGCCGGGCTCAAGCTCCAAATTGGTGATAGCGTCATTGATCACTCGCTAAGTAATCAATTAAATACATTGCAAGCGCAATTAGCCAAATAGTAAAGGATAACTCATGAAAACAAGCAAATCTCCTCACAGTGACATTGGCGATATTCTCCTCAAGCAACTTGAAAGTGTGCGTTTTGACAGCACTACCAAAAACGTGGGCAAAATCCTCTCCCTTTCCGACGGTACCGCTGTGTTATCTGGTTTGTCCGAGGTCATGCTAAACGAAATCATCCAGTTCCCCGGTGGCACGGTTGGCTTGGTTCTCAACCTCAAAGAGGACAGCGTCGGCGCCATCATCATGTGTGACTACTCTCATTTGCAAGAGGGGATGGAAGTCTCGGCTACTGGTCAAATCCTCAGTATTCCCGTCGGTCCCGAATTTTTGGGTAGAGTCGTCGATCCTTTGGGTCGTCCCTTGGACGGCAAACCCGCACCCAAGTCAGCTGCCATTTACCCTATCGAAAATATTGCTTCCGGCGTGATTAGCCGCCAGCACGTAAGCGTCCCGGTGCAAACCGGTATTGTGGCCATCGACGCCATGATCCCAGTGGGCCGCGGTCAGCGCGAACTGATTATCGGTGACCGTGGTACCGGCAAAAGTAGTATTGCCATCACTACGATCATCAACCAGAAAAAAGAAAATCTTAAGTGTATTTATGTGACCATTGGTCAAAAACGCGCCTTTGTCGCCCAATTGACCGAAATCCTCGAAAAATACGGCGCCATGGAATATACCACTATCGTAGCCGCAACTAGCTCCGACCCCGCTTCCATCCAGTTCCTAGCTCCTTACGCCGGCGCCAGTCTCGGCGAGTACTACGCCAAAAACGGGCAAGATGCACTGGTCATTTACGACGACCTGAGTAAACACGCTTGGGCCTATCGCGAACTTTCTTTACTTCTCCGTCGTCCCAGTGGCCGCGAAGCCTACCCCGGCGATGTCTTTTACCTCCATTCCCGTCTGCTCGAACGCGCTTGCCGTCTCAACAAAGACTACGGCGGCGGTAGCTTGACCGCGCTCCCCATTATCGAGACCCAGGCTGGCGACGTCTCAGCCTATATTCCGACCAACGTGATCAGTATCACCGATGGCCAAATTTATCTAGAAACCGACCTTTTTAACTCCGGCTTTAAACCCGCCATCAACGTCGGCCTTTCCGTCTCCCGTGTGGGCGGCGATGCCCAAATCAAAGCCATGAAAAAGGTGGCCGGGCGCTTACGTCTAGACCTGGCACAGTATCGTGAGCTCGCTGCATTCTCCCAATTTGCTTCCGATCTAGACGACAAAACCAAAGCGCAGCTAGACCAGGGTGCCCGCGTTTCGGAAATTCTCAAACAGGGCTGGGAAGAGCCGCTGGGCATTGCCGAGCAAGTAGTCTTGATCTGGCTCGTGACCGAAGGCCACGCCAAACCCATTGAGCTGAAAAATATGCGTGCCTGGCGGGATGCCGTGCTCGAATACTTGAGTGGCAAGGAGGGCAGCGCCTTGGTCCAAGCCATTCGCAAAGAGGGAACTCTGAGCGAAACTATCCTGGCTCAACTAGCCAAAGCCGCTACCAAAATCGCTCAGCTGACGCAAAAATTAACCATGCAGGAAGCCTAAGGTATGGGTAGTCTCATTGGCATCCGGCGCCGCATCAAATCCGCCAAAAACATCGCCCAAATCACCCGTGCCATGCAGATGGTCTCGGCCAGCAAAATGAAAAAAGCTCAAGATACTGCGCTCTCTAGTCGTCCCTTTACCGATAAATTGGCCGAAATCATGTCCCGTGTGAGCTCTGGTCAAATCACCCATGCTTTGGCAGACAAAAGAGAAGTCAAAACCGCTCTCGTCATCTTAGTCGCCACGAACAAAGGTCTCTGCGGCGCGCTCAACGTTAATTTATACCGCGAATATATAAACTTTCTCGCGAGTATTCCCGACGCCGTAATCAAAGTGGCTACCCTGGGCCTCAAAGCCAAATGGGTTGTCCCCAATCATGACGTGGAGCTTTTGGCTCGCTTTGATACGCTAGGCGAAAAGATTACCTTTACCGAGTCGCGTGCAGTCAGCAAGTTTGCCATGGACCAGTTTCTCTCCGGGCAAGTCGACGCCGTCTATTTGGTCTTCCCCAAATTTATCTCGACGTTGCAAAATAGACTCACTGTTTTTCCCCTCTTACCGCTCGGTCAACTCGAATCCGAGAAACCTATGGTTAATGCCGCCTACACCGTCGAGCCCAACCCCCGCGAACTCATCGACACTCTTTTGCCCTACCAAGTCGAGATGACGGTGTATCAGACCATCCTCGAGTCCCGCGCTTCCGAGCACAGCTCCCGCATGGTCGCCATGAAAAGCGCCTACGACAACGCCAGCGATCTTATCGGCAACTTGACTCTCGATTACAACCAAGCTCGTCAGTCCCAGGTGACTTCCGAGTTACTCGACGTCACCACCGCCCGTATGGCTTTAGAATAATAATTTATTGGAGACACTTATGACAAAATCTACAGAGCACTTTGGCATCATCACCCAGATCATCTCGGTCGTGGTCGACGTCCGTTTTGACGGCTATACCCCCGCACTTTACTCTGCCTTAGAAATCGATCTGGAAAAAGGCAAAAAGTTAGTGCTTGAAGTCGAGCAAATTTTGGGCGACCGCACCGTCCGCACCGTGGCCATGGGTACCACCGATGGACTCCGCCGTGGCCTGCCGGTCCGCGATACTGGTCGTCCCATCTCCGTCCCCGTCGGCAACAGTACTCTCGGCCGCATCTTTAACGTTTTGGGGGAACCCATCGACAACCAGGGCGAGGTCAAAGCCGACCATTACGAACCCATCCACAAAGCCGCTCCGCTCTTGGTTGACCAATCCTCTGTCCCCGCTATTCTCGAAACCGGAATCAAAGTGATTGACCTCATTGCCCCTTTTGCCAAAGGGGGTAAAGTGGCCGCTTTTGGCGGCGCGGGTACCGGCAAGACCGTCATCATGCAAGAACTAATCCGTAACATTGCCGAGGAACACTCCGGCCACTCCGTCTTTGCCGGGGTCGGCGAGCGCACCCGCGAGGGCAACGACCTGTATCACGAAATGAAAGATAGCGGCGTACTCAAAAATACCACCATGGTCTTTGGCCAAATGAACGAACCACCCGGCGCCCGTCTCCGCGTGGCCTTGACCGGGCTCACTTTCGCCGAGTACTTCCGCGACGTCAAAGGCGAGGACGTGCTCTTATTTATCGACAATATCTTCCGCTTTAGCCAAGCCGGCAGCGAAGTCTCGGCCCTCCTCGGCCGTATCCCTAGCGCCGTCGGTTACCAACCCAACCTGGCGACCGAGATGGCGGCTCTGCAGGAGCGTATTACCAGCACCAAAAAGGGTAGTATCACCAGTTTCCAGGCCGTCTACGTCCCAGCCGACGACTATACCGATCCCGCTCCAGCCACCACTTTTGCCCATTTGGACTCTACCATCTCCCTCGACCGCGCGCTGGTCGAGCAAGCGCTTTACCCGGCCGTGGATGCACTGACCAGTAACTCTAAGATGCTCACGTCCGACATTGTCGGCGCCGATCACTACAATACCGCGCGTTCCGTCCAAAAAGTGCTGCAGCGCTACAAGGACCTGCAAGACATTATCGCCATTCTTGGTATCGACGAACTGAGCGACGAGGATAAATTGACGGTCATACGCGCCCGCAAAATCCAGCGTTTCTTGACTCAGCCCTTCTTTGTCGCCGAGCAGTTTACCAGTATCCCCGGCTCTTATGTCAAGGTTTCTGACACTATCAAGGGCTTCCAAATGATTCTCTCCGGCGAGCTCGACCACGTCGCCGAGAGTGATTTTTATATGAAAGGCAGTATCGAAGAGGTCTTGTCCTCCCATAAAAAATCAAAATAACATACTTTTGAGCTTTAATTTATGAGTTCTAAGTTAACTTTAGACATTGTGTCTCAGGAAAAGCGCCTGCTTTCCACCGAGGCAAGGCAAGTCACCATCCCGACCGTGACCGGGGAAATTACCATTTTACCCGGACACATCCCGCTCGTGACCAAGTTGAGTGAGGGACTCCTAGAGTATGTAGACACTCAGGGCCAAAAAGAAGTGGTCGTCATTTTTGGCGGCTTCCTCGAACTCTCGGTCGACGGCATCCTCTCCATCCTGGCTGACTCCGTCCGAGCCAGTGATATTGACCTGGCCCGGGTCGAAAAAGCCCAAAAAGAGGCCGAAGAATCGCTCAAAGACAAATCGCGTGACGTCGAGTTTGCCCTAGCCGAAAGCGCTCTCCGCTATGCCTCCCTCCAAATGAAAGCCGCCAAGCACAAAGTCCACAAAGCCAATAATCCCAATGTATCTTGATAAAATAATCGCGAGCGACTAGGTGCAGGCGTAATTGCTTTTTGCGCAGTGTAGCCAGAGCGATTAGCGAGTTCTCACAAGCAAAAAGTAATACGCCGAACCCAAGCGAGCACGTTTAATATTTGCCTTTCGTTCGGGAAATCGCTATTATCAAGATATGAGCATCGTGATGGGAATAGATCCCGGGACGCACCGGGTGGGGTGGGGGGTCATAAGTGGTAATTCCAGTAAACAAACAGTAGTTGCACAGGGATGTCTGGAATTTCCACCCGGCACTCCTCCTACCGTTTACCTACCACAAATCCACTCGCAATTATCCAAGCTCATTACCACCCATCATCCAGAGTTGCTCGGCCTGGAAACTCTCCTCTTTCAAACCAATGTCAAAACTGCCATCTCTGTCGCCCAAGCCCGTGGCGTCATCCTTCTTACTGCCGCCCAAACCCATCTTCCCGTGATAGAAATTGCCCCCAATACGGTCAAATCGGCCGTGGCAGGCACCGGCAGTGCCGGCAAGCTCGAGGTCGAGCGTATGGTACGATTACTCTTGGGACTAGGCAGCGCCAAATTACTAGACGACACGACCGACGCGCTCGCCATCGCCCTGGCCGCGCTCGTGACCCACAAACATATATGATTGCTTACCTGCAAGGTACCATCCTCGCCTACACCAAAGACGGCGCCATCGTCCAATCCGGAGAGATTGGTTACGACTGCACCGGGGCCTGGCTCTCCCGTTTGCCCGTGGGCGATCCAGTCTCTCTCTACACCTACCACTACCTCGAAAATCAGACGATCCCACGCCTGATAGCCGTGCCCACCTCCGAGGCGAGGTCACTCTTAATCGAGCTGCTCTCTGTTTCTGGCGTCGGTCCCAAAATGGCCGGCCGCATTCTCGATGCTCTGCCTCCCGCCAAACTAATCTCGGCGATTACCGTCGGCGACTTATCCACCTTGACCTCGGTCAAAGGTTTGGGTAAAAAAACCGCGCAAAAAATCATCCTCGAGCTGGGCAAAACCTTGGTACTCGAAAGTAGTTCCGCTACCCTTCCTTATCTAGACGCCCTACTTTCCCTTGGCTTTAGTCGTAGTGAGATTGAAACTGCCGTCAAAAATACCGACGTCACCAATCTTACCGAAAACCAAGCGATTACTGTCTTACTCCGCTCTCTAGGGAAACGCTCATGACTGCCAATACCATCCTTACTGGTTCCCTCGAACCACAAGAGCTCAAGTTCGACGAGTCGCTGCGCCCCCAAACCCTAGACGAATTTGTCGGCCAGCCCCGTCTCAAAAAATCGCTAAGCATCGCCCTTACCGCCGCCCAAAAACGCGGCCAGTGCGTGGACCACATCCTCCTTTACGGACCTCCTGGTTTGGGCAAAACCACTTTGGCTCACATCATTGCCAAAGTCCAAGGCGGAAATATCCATGTGACTGCCGGCCCAGCCGTGACCCGCGCCGGAGACCTAGCTTCGCTACTCACCAACCTCGAAACCAATGACGTCCTCTTTATCGACGAAATCCACCGGTTACCGACTGCCGTGGAGGAAACTCTGTACAGCGCGATGGAAGATGGTCGCCTCGATATCGTGCTTGGCAAGGGTCCCGCCGCCCGCACGGTCAGTCTCGAGCTCAAGCCCTTTACGCTCGTTGGCGCCACTACCCGCTACGGGGCTCTCAGCGCACCCTTGCGCTCTCGCTTCGGCATCATCAGCAAATTGGAGTATTACTCGGTCGAGGACATTACCCGGGTGCTTACACGCTCCGCCCGCATCTTGGGCGTAACTATCACAGCCCTAGCCGAACTGGCCAAGCGCTCACGTGGTACCCCCCGCATTGCCAACCGCCTGCTGCGCCGTGCCCGCGACATGGCCGAAATCGATAGCGAGTCCGAACTGTCCCAGTCAAGTGTCGACAAAACAGTCGAGCTATTAGAAATCGACGCGTTGGGTCTCGACGCGTCCGACCGCGACTTGCTCACGCTCATTATCACCCACCACCATGGCGGCCCCGTCGGGCTGGCTACTCTAGCTAGTGCCTTATCCGAAGATGTCATGACCATCGAAGAAGTGTACGAACCCTATTTGATCCAACAAGGCTTGCTCGCCCGCACCAAACAGGGCAGAGTCGTGACCACCCTCGCCTATACTCATCTCGGACTTCAAAAGTCATGAAGAAGTTTAAATTTTTTAGATTTATATTATTGTTTGTAATTTGGTGCTTTGAATTTGGTGCTTTTTCTCCCGCTGCAGCTTTGTACGACCCTCGCTCCGTCCCCAACAACAAAGTCGGCGTCCATATACTCAATCCCTCCGAAGTTAACCTTGCCGCATCGCTCGTCAATGCTGGTGGCGGAGACTGGGGCTATGTCACCGTCCCTATCCAACCTACCGATCGTGATACCGACAAATGGCAGAAATTTATGACGGACTGCACCACCCTCCATCTCATCCCCATCGTCCGCATCACCACCATTCCTCAAGGCGGTACTTGGGACAAAGCCAAGGACACCGATCTGGTCGATTTTGCCAACTTTCTCAACAACCTATCCTGGCCGGTCGAAAACCGCTACATCGTCTTGTTCAACGAGGTGAACCGCAGCACCGAATGGGGAGATGCCGTCGAACCAAATCGCTACGCCGCGATCGTCAGGAATGCCCGAGAAATTTTTAAAGAGCGTTCCAGCGACTTTTTCCTCTTGGGCCCCGCCCTTGACGATTCTCTCCCCGACAGTGCCACTTCCATGTCCGCCAAAAGATATCTTCAGCAACTAATGCTTGCGGATCCCGCCATTTGGTCGTACTTTGACGGTTACGCTACTCATAGCTACCCCAATCCCGGTTTTGCTACACCACCCAATACCCGTGGGTCGCTGCCCGGCACAACTTCCTATCGATATCTCTTTACCGCCTTCAAATTGGCCGACAAACCAGTGTTTGTCACCGAAACTGGCTGGGACCAAGCCAAAATTAAAGGTGACTTATTGCGCTCATACTGGCAATCTGCCTGGCAAACCTGGCAAGATGACTCTCGGGTAGCGGCGGTTACCCCCTTTGTTCTCCAGGGTGGTGATCAGTTTGCGCCTTTTTCGCTGTACAACCCAGACGCTTCCGTCTCCACTTCTGGTGACGAGCTCAAAAGCGTCGCCAAAGTCATGGGTTCTCCCCATCCAGGGAGTAAAACCACCATTAAACAAGGAGACACCTCCCATACCAGCGCCGGCAGTCAATTCAACTGGAAGGCCTCGCGCTCCCTCCTCAAACTCGAGAACATTTTCCGCGTAATTCTCGGCTTGCCCAGCAAGGGTCTAGCGACTTTGGGGGACCAAACCCTGTTGCTTGAGCTGGCCCAAACACCGGCCCAGTGGGAAAAGGGCCTGGCTGATCGCAGTGAGCTGGGCGGTATCGATGGAATGCTTTTCCTCTTCCCCAATTACCACATCCCAGTTTTCTGGATGAAAGATACTCGCATCCCCCTTGACATGATTTGGCTCAAAGACGACATCATCATGGAGATCACGCCCGATATCCCTGTCTCCACCAGCCAGACTCTCCCCACCTACTCTCCTCAAGTCCCGGTCGACAGCGTCCTCGAGCTTCCCGCCGGCTTCTGCGCCGCTCACAATCTCCAACCTGGTGATAAATTAATTATCGATCCTTAGCCTAATTATGATCTCTCTCTTTCACGGCGAAGACACCGCCAAATCCCGACTCCTCCTCCGTGCCCAGATAACACAGGACATTGCTGGTGGTGCGGAAATCCGCGAGCTGGCAGGCGATAAGCTCACCATAGCCGAACTGAGCAGTCTCCTCGCTACCGCCAACCTCTTTGGTTCCGAGTCCTTGGTCATCGAAAACTTATTCAGTCGTCTCCGTTCCAAAGAAAAAGACGCCTGCATACAACTATTAGTTTCATACGCCAGCACCAAAAATATTCTCTTCTGGGAGAAAAAAGAACTTACCAAAGCTGTCCTCACCAAACTCCCCAAACACTGGAAAATTAGTCTCAGCAAGCCGCCCGCCATCCTCTTTAACTTTCTCGACTCCATTTACCCCGGCAATGCGTCAAATGCGCTCTCCCTTTTTCACCAGCTTGTCGCTACTGCCGACCCAATCCTCGCCCACGTCATGCTCTCCCGCCAAATCAGCTATCTACTCATCGCCCAATCAGCGGCACATCCCAAATTTGCCCCCTGGCAACTGGGCAAACTCAAAAGCCAAGCGGATAAATGGTCCGAACCCGCACTCATCCATTTCCACGACGAGCTAGTCCGTATCGACCATCAGATCAAGTCCGGCACTACCAAATTGGACTACATTAGTCAACTTGACATCTTGTTACTCAACGCTCTAGGATAAAATTCTGTAATTTATTTAGGAGATATGTATGCAAATTAACCCACTTATTTTTCGCAATTACGACATTCGCGGTATCGTCGACGTTGATTTAGATGTAGCCAAAGTCGAAGCCTTGGGCAAGGCTTACGGCACCTTCCTCCGTCACCGCAAAATTCGCCAAGCTGTTATAGGTAGAGACTGTAGGCTAAGTGGTCGCGATTTCCAAGCCGCGCTAATGCGCGGGCTCATTTCTTGTGGTATTGATCTAGTTGACATTGGCATGGTGATGACGCAAATGGTTTATTATGCCCAGTACCGCTTCCAAACCAACGGCGCAGTGATGTTAACAGCCTCACACAATCCCTGGAATTTTAATGGGTTCAAAATTGCGATCGGCTATTCTCAAACTACCGGCCCCGAAGAAGTACAGAATCTACGCCATCTTGTCGAAACCGAACAGTTTTACGTTGCCGACAAACCAGGCACGATTACTCAAGCTGATGTGAAAGAAGACTATGCTCTCGACGTTCTTAAGCGCGTTCAAATCAAAAAAAAATTCAAGATTGTCATTGATACACATTGTGGTACCACCGGAATTTACAATCCGGAAATTTTCACTCGCGCTGGCTGCGAAGTGATCGCGGTCAATACCGAAGTCGACGGTCATTTCCCCAAGGGAACGCCGGACCCGACTGACGCCCACCTCATGGAAAATTTAGCCAAAATAGTTCTAGACAACAAAGCCGATTTAGGTTTAGCCTTTGATGGAGATGGTGATCGTATCGGACTAGTCGACGAAAAAGGA
>CAZBFT010000020.1:8210-11716 GCA_964491465.1 uncultured Pseudomonadales bacterium | reverse complement strand
GGGATCACTTTGATAAGTTTCTCGTCCTCGTCCACCCAAGCTAGTTGTTCTTCGTCCGCGTTATTTCTCATTTTTGTTTGTTTTCATGTTTTAAAACATGAAAACATTATTATATTGTAACGTCAATGATCTTATGCCAATAATTTTGCACTTCTATGTATTGATTATTTGTTAGGAGGATATAGGGATAATCCTCACGGTACATGTGTTCAATTCGATAACTATTAAATAACTCTCGGCGCTCCTCACTACCCCAGTGCGGCATAACTACAAAATTAACTAAACCGTAGCCTTTTGTTCCTTTTAGGTCTGGAGCGAACACTGCCCTACTGTCTTGTCTGACTGGTTCGATGTCGGGACCGGCGATTACGCTACCTGCACTGGTACTTATATACACCATGCCCTCATTAACTTTGTTCTTAACAAATTGACTGAAGCCACTTTTTTGTGACTCTTGGAGCAAGTAGTAGCTATTGCCACCTTCTACATACATAGCCGAGTATTTGCTAAGATCAGAAATTATTTGTTCAGATGTCTTGCCCGTGATGTCGTATACGTCAAAGTTAAATCCTTCTTTTTCCAAACTAGACTTGTTTGCGTAGTGCCACTCTAAATTCGTATGTTGTTTTTCCCGAATCGCGGTAATGATAAAAACAGAGTTGGCTTTGACTTCTACCGCTACCTTTGGGCCTATGCTAGCAGCAACGTAATGGACTTCGGAGCAAAGAAAGATGTGCTTCATAGTTTGTTCCTCACATCAATCATGCGGTAGTGGTCGTCTACTACTTCAACGTATTCGTAGTTGTTGAGCAGGATTATTTTCCATTTTTCCTCGTACATTTTTTCTTTGCGCTCGCCTAAATATAAATTTTTAAAATCTGTACTACCCCAATGCGGCATTGGTATGAAGTCGACGATTCCAAAACCGGTCAAGTCGGTAATGTGCTCTGGGCATGAGATAGTATCGGTGATATTGAGCGCGGGAGACATATCCGGAGCCATGATAATAGACCCACAGCTTGTACCTATGTAAATCTTGCCAGATTCCACAAATTTCCTAACAAATTCACCGAAATTGTTTTTGTTGGCTTGCTGCTTGAGATAAAATTCGTTTCCGCCTGAGATGTATAGAGCTTCGATGTCCGCCAATTCCCGCTCTATATCTGATTCGCTTTTGTCGGTGATGGTGTAGTCAAAAATATCAAAACCATTATCCCTTAGTGCGTTTTTATCATCCTGATACCAAGAGTCGTCAGTCATATCTTCAACTTCGACCGGGGTGGCGATAAAAGCAGTTTTGAGTTGGCGACTATGGTCGAGACGGGCGCGGATGCTAGCAGCGACACCAGGAGTACCAACACTACTAGTTAGAAAAAGATGTTTCATTATTGTATTTTACCGCAAGAGGTTAGTAATTAAGTGAATCATAATTTCTTTGTCGCCCGGTTGACTTTGGGAAATAAGGAGAGCGAGGGCAACTATAGTGTTGTCGTTGATTGTGCGCTCGCCGGTTTCGCGGAAAAGTAACCCATTCATGGCGAGATAGTGAATAAAAAGCAGGGATCCAGATCTTTTGTTGCCGTCAATCAGAGGGTGGTCTTTGATCACAAAGTATAAAAGATGGGCGGCCTTTTCTTCGACTGATTTATAAAGTTCTTGCCCGTCGTAGGTTTGATTGATGCTACCAATAATACGATCTAGCCCATGGTCGTTTCGCTCCATGCCGACAAATCTGGCCGCAAAGTCTTGAGCGTGGAGAGTCTGGCTCAGCTGTCTGACGTAGCCAATTGCTTCGTCATAATTTAAGACATATTTGGGTTTAGTTTTGCCGACGATTTTGATTTGGCCCTCGTCGTACTTGTGCATCATGACCCAGGAGTGAGCGTAGTCGGTGATGACGCGGAGGATGCCTTTGGATTCGACAGAAGTTAATACTTTGGAGTCGAGAGTTTGTTTGATCAAGTTGACTGCACGTTCCAGCTCATCCATGCCGGTGTCGAGCAAGCGATTTTTGTTGATTGCGTAACCTTTGAGGATGTAATTACGGAGGGTTTTGGTGGCCCAAATGCGGAATTGAGTACCGCGGAGAGATTTTACGCGGTATCCGACCGAGATAATGACATCGAGATTAAAATAATCGATTTTATATGTTTTTCCGTCTGGAGCAGTTGTTGCATAATTTGCAACAACTGATTTCTTAACCAATTCTTTTTCCCCGAATAAATTTTTAATGTGTCTAGATATAACTGACTTGTCACGATCGAAAAGTTTTGCCATCTGGTCGAGAGATAACCAAACACTTTCTTTCTCGATAGGAACACTGATTATCTTGCCTTTGGTAATTTCGTAAATAACAACTGACTTAGTTTGGGTAGCCATATTCACCTCCACTAAAACACTTAACAGTTCAATTAAATACCAAATATATCCCGAATGTCAATGAGAACCATTACTTGAGCTTGATGGATTTTTGGGAGTGCTTTTTGATATCCAGCTTGTCGAGCCCCAAAATACGTACAGTAAAGTAGACCACGGCAGCAATGACGGCAAAGTCGAGGAGGCTGGCGACAAAGTCACCCCAAAGGATTTGGACGGGGCCGATGGTCCAAGCCGCGTCTTTGAGATTGCCCGCGGCACCAAGGATTAATCCCAAAATGGGATTGACCAAATCGGTAATCATGGCAGTAACTAATTTGGAAACCGCGCCGCCTAAAAGAAATCCGACCGCCAATCCTACCACTCCCTGCTCTCGGACAAAGTCGACGAAGTCACGCATATATCTACGCGGGTCCGCATACTCCAGTTTTGATAAATCCAACATCAATCACAGCCTTCATTCTAACAGATTTGACAATGTAGGACTAAATGTGTGATATAATGACGGCTAGTTATATATGTGCGCATCCTTTTCCCAACGATAGTGATAATTTCTCTGTTAGTTTGTGAGTGAAGTGGTGGCACGCAATTTTAGGAGGTGCCTCACATGGCAACCAAATTATTTGTCGGCAGTCTCGCTTGGGCGACCACTGACGATTCATTACAAGCATTTTTCTCCCAAGTAGGACCTGTGGCTTCCGCCCGCGTCATCACCGACAGAGCTACCGGCCGCTCAAAAGGCTTTGGTTTTGTCGAAATGACCAATGACGAAGACGCCCAAAAGGCCGTTACCGAACTAAACGGTAAAGACCTGGACGGACGCGCAATCGTCGTCAACGAAGCTCGCCCCATGGAACCCCGCACTGGCGGTTCATCCTTTGGTGGTGGCAACCGTGGCGGTGGATTTGGTGGTGGATCCCGTGGTGGATTCTCCCGCGACAACAACCGCGGTGGTGGTGGCTACGGCCGCTCCAGCTACTAAACTCTTGAAATCTAGAAAATAGAAATTAGGAATTAGAAAGAAACCCCCCTGGCAGCAATGCGAGGGGGGTTTCAGTTATTTTTCAGGGAAGTGACTATAATACAAGTTATGAGACTACTGATTGTGGAGGACGAGCACCGGATTGCGG
>CAZBFT010000020.1:0-8200 GCA_964491465.1 uncultured Pseudomonadales bacterium | reverse complement strand
AAAAAAGGGATTGGAGCAAGAAAATTTTGCCGTAGACGTAGTTTACGATGGAAATGACGGCTATGATATGGCCAGCAGCGAAAAATATGACCTGATTATTTTGGATTTGATGTTGCCTGGGATGGACGGGGAAGAAATATGTCGGAGGTTGCGAGCCGAGAAAAACCATACGCGGATACTCATGCTCACAGCCAAAAGTCAGGTAGGCGACAAGGTGGCAGGGCTCAATACAGGAGCCGACGATTACCTAACCAAACCATTTGCATTTACCGAGTTGTTGGCACGGATCCGGGCATTACTCCGCCGACCTGAGCGGGAAGAGGGCACAATTTTGATGGCGGGATCGGTCGCGATGGACACGACGGCGCTGACAGTAAAAGTAAACGGTAAAAATGTGAACCTGTCGAGTCGTGACTACGCCCTACTCGAATATCTCCTGCGCCATAAGGGCATGATTTTGACCAAAGATCAAATTATTGAAAGTGTCTGGAACTACGAAGCCGATATTTTGCCCAATACAGTCGAGGTCTACGTACGCAAACTGCGGAGCAAGCTGGGAGAGAGCGTGATCCAGACGGTGAGAGGGTTTGGGTATAAAATTAACTAAAGCATATGTTTACCCTGGCGCGACTTAAACTGACGGCGTGGTACTTGATGGTGATCATGTTGGTCTCCGCCACTTTTTCGTTCGTGATTTACCGCTCGATCACATTTGAGCTGGACCGATTGACCGCGCAGCAGCAGCAAAGATGGGATCGCCGTATTTTTGACTATAACTACCCCGAGCCATTTATTGACCAGGAGCTGATCCAAGAAGTGCGTAGACGGGTAAGAACCAATTTGGTGTTCATTAATCTGATCATTTTGGCGGGGAGCGGGGCGCTCGGATACTACCTATCGGGGAAAACGCTGGCGCCGATAGCCGAAATGCTTGAGTCGCAGTACCGCTTTGTGTCGGATGCCAGTCACGAACTCAAGACTCCACTAACAGCGATGCGCACCAGCTTGGAAGTCAACTTGCGAGATAAAAATATGAATGAGCAGACTGCCAAAAAAACCCTACAAGATAATTTAGATGAGGTAGTGCGGCTGCAAAAATTGGCAGAAGGGCTCCTTGAGCTATCTCACGAGCAACGATCGGTACCGCTAGGCGCCGCCCAACTAAAACCTATTATTGTCGCCGCAGTCGAAGAAATTAGACCCCTGGCGGCAGTGAAAAAAATTATTGTTAACGTGAGTAATGGGACAAACTTGGTAGCAAGAGTAGAAGAGGCCAGTTTGCACAGAGCCATCGTGGCGATATTGGACAATGCGGTCAAGTACAGTCCGGTCAAAAGTACAATCGTGGTAAAGACAACGGTCGTGGGCAATAGAATTCAAATCAGCGTAAAAGATCAGGGTAAGGGAATTACGGCCAAAGACTTGCCGCATGTAACTGACCGGTTTTACCGAGCCGAGCGGTCGCGCAGTACCAGTGGTCATGGACTCGGGCTCGCGATTGTCAAAAATACCTTGGAGTACCATGGAGGTAGAGTTGAGATAGCAAGCAAATCGGGAGCAGGAACGACGGTCAAACTATATTTGCCTTATTCAGCGCGGATTCAGGCAGCGAAAGCATAATCTTTCTATATACAAGCGGAGTGAGTTATGCAAAATGTTTGGCAAATGGCCATGAGATTGTCATGGTGGGGCAAGTTAATCCTGATCGGATTGGTGGTTGGATTGGGATATTTTGGCTACCGGAACTTGGCTGGCCAAAAGACGGCGTTGACTTACCAAACTAGTACAGTTGCTAAAGGGACGCTAGTGACTTCGATTGCAGCCACCGGATCAATTAGCTCCGGTAACACGACAAATATTTCTACTAAGGCCAGTGGGACTGTAAATAAAGTGTATGTGAAAAATGGTGATGCGGTCAAAAAAGGACAAAAGCTCTTAGATATCACCCTCGATAGCGATGGGATTGAACGTAGGAGCAATGCCTGGCAAGCCTACCTCAAAGCTCAGGAAGAGGTCGTGACGGCAGAGAAAACGAAGCAAGATACCTCGATTCAAATTTGGAAAGACAAACAAGCGATTTTGGACGCAGAAGAGGTAATTGCACATGTCGAGAACTATGATAATTTAACAGATGCCGAGAAACACCAAAAAGAGGAGGCAGTGACGCAAGCCAAATTAGCCTTTGATGTGGATGCGGCCAAGTTGTCCCATGCTGACTCGGCGATTGCGGCAGCCAAGATAACTGCACAGGCAGCCTATTTGGATTACCAAGATGTGAGTGGAGCGATTGTGGCACCAGCAGCTGGGATCGTAAATAATCTGACTCTTACCCCTGGTAGTACCCTGACGGCTAGCACGAGCCAAAGTACAGCTACCGGCAGCACATATGCGAGTAGCCAAACCATCGGGTTTGTCCGAGCGGCAAATAACGAGTATTTAGCCAAGGTTAGCTTGACCGAAGTAGATGTGATCAAGGTGAAAGCCGGACAAAAGGTGACAATGACCATGGATGCACACGACGGCAAGTCTTTTACCGGGAAAGTATTGGCAGTGGATGTATCGGGATCGTCCAGCTCGGGAGTCACATCTTATCCCGCGACGATTGTCATGGATGCCACAGACCTAGCCATTTATCCTAATATGAGTGTCTCCGCAACAATTATTACTGATACGCAAACCGATGTACTCCTAGTACCGACAAGCGCGATTTCCACTATCAATGAGGTTAGTAATGTACAAGTAATGAAAGACGGTAAACCAACTAACGTCGAGGTGGCGATTGGCGAAGCGAATGACACTCAAACGATAATTACAAGCGGCCTAACGGAAGGAGAGACGGTGGTAACCGGATCGGTGTCGAGCGTCAAAAACGACAACACTAGTTCAGCTTTTAGTTCAACACGACAAAATTCATCCGGGCGGAGTGGCGGAGCGGTCATCATGGGCGGACCAGGATTTTGATATGAATGTACCCAAAAATCAACGCCGGAGAGTAGAGCGGCAGAAAAAATTAGGACTAATAATATTATTTCTGTCAAGAATATAAGCAAAATCTATACTGTCGGCGAGGTAGAGACATTGGCTTTGGATCAAATCAACTTTGACATTGAGCGGGGAGAGTATGTGGCTATCATGGGTCCTAGCGGATCAGGCAAATCGACGTTGATGCATATTTTGGGGGCATTAGATCGGCCCACCAGTGGGACATATCAACTTGACGGTGAAAATGTGGAGCAGCTAAGTGGCGATCGCCTGGCCGAAATCCGCAATAAGAAAATCGGCTTTGTCTTTCAGGCTTACAATTTGCTCCCCCGAACTAGTGCACTCAATAACGTGATGTTGCCTATGCGCTATGGGGATATTCCCAGAGATGTCTGCGAAGCCAAAGCAAAAGAATATTTGGAATTGGTTGGATTAAAAGATCGTTTATTCCACCACACAAATCAGTTGTCTGGAGGACAGCAGCAGCGGGTGGCAATTGCGCGGGCGCTCACGATGGATCCCGCCATTATCTTGGCCGACGAACCTACGGGTAATATTGCGACCGGTCAAGCCGAAGAAATCATGGAAATATTTGCCCGACTTAACCTGATGGGGCGAACAATTATTATGATCACACATGAGCCTGACATTGCAGCCCATTCCAGGAGAACTATTACGATTCGAGACGGACACTTGATCTCGGACAAACGGAGAGCACATGGATTATAAAGAGCTATTTGGCGAGAGTGTACGCACCCTCATGCTTAACAAAATGCGGACAGGGTTGGCCGCGTTGGGAATCGTAATTGGAATTGCTAGTGTGATTGCCCTACTTTCTATCGGTGAAGCGAGCAAGCGTTCGATTACTGCCAGTATTGAGTCACTTGGGACCAATTTATTGACAGTTTCACCCGGCGCCGAACGGAGCGGATTGGTGCGGGGAGCCACAGGAGGTGGTACTACCCTGACCTATGATGATGCGCTAGCGCTAGAGAACGACGAATCTTTGACTGCGATCAAGACGGTAGCTCCCTTGTATAGCAGTAGGTCGCAAGTAGTTGCGGGTGAGAGTAATACCAACACACAAATCTACGGTATTACTCCTAACTATGCGAAGGTGCGCAGCCTCGATTTGGCGACCGGAGTGATGATCAGCCAAAGTGATCTAAACAGTATAAGTAATGTGGCGGTTTTGGGACCGACCGTAGTTGATGATTTGTTTGGCGAAAGTGTTGAGGACAGCGATGTGGTTGGACAACAAGTTAGGATTGGTGCGCTCAACTTTATCATTGTGGGCGTGACCAAAGCCAAAGGTAGTAGTGGCTTTAACAATCAAGACGATGTGATTTACGTCCCGCTTTCCACTGCACAAAAAAAACTGTTTGGTGTCAAATATGTGAGCAGTATTTTGGTTGAAGCTACGGGGCAAGACGTAATGACCCAAGCAATGAACCAAGTAGGTTATACCTTGCTCGAGCGTCACCACATCAAAGATGTGACCAAAGCCAATTTCTCGATCCGTGATTCTCAAGAGATGCTACAAACTGTCAGTAGTGTAACTGGGACTTTTACCAGTTTGTTGTCGGGGGTAGCGGCAATTTCTTTGTTGGTCGGAGGGATTGGAATTATGAATATAATGCTAGTCACGGTGACAGAGCGTACGCGCGAGATAGGTCTAAGGAAAGCGCTGGGAGCCAAAGATCGACTGATTATTACCCAGTTTTTATTTGAATCGGTAATTCTCACCTTTGTGGGAGGAATTCTAGGTATTATTGGAGGGATGGTGCTGGCATATATTTATGCACGAATACAAAGTAGCTTATTTGTAATTTCCTATACTTCTATTGGACTCGCGTTTGTTGTGGCGGGGGCAATTGGGATTGTGTTTGGTTGGTATCCAGCCAAGAAAGCATCCCAACTCCAACCAATCGAGGCGTTACGTTATGAGTAGTCAGTTTACTTTCAGCAAAACGGGATAGACTTGCTATGTTATTTATTTTGAGGAGAGACCATGAAAAATAGTGTTGTTGTTCCTATAATCGTTGGGGTCGTAGGTGCCGGATTGGGTTTTGCGGGTGGGACAGTCTATGCCAAGTATTCGGCACAAAATAATTTCCGTCCGATGGTGGGGACTAATCGTCCAAATGGGGGTGACCAGAATTTTCGCGGCACAGCTGGAAGTAATGGTAAAAATACAAATGGGAGTGCACAAGGTAATACTTTACTCCAAATGCGTGGAGGCGCTGTAACGGGGCAGGTGACAGCGAAGGACGATAAAAGTCTGACTATCAAACTAAATGATGGAAGTTCGCGCATCGTCAATTTGTCCGACTCGACAACTTACCGTATTTCGAGCGAGAGTAGTTTGGACAAGATCGAAGTAGGAACTGTAGTAGCTACGTTTGGCAGTGCCAACAGTGACGGTAGTACCACGGCAACTTCCGTCGAAATTAATCACATGATGCGAGGACAAGCTCCGACGGCTCAATAGCGCTATACTATCTGGCATGAGCTGGGAATCGTATTTGTGGCCGATCACCTTGTATGGACATGACGGATTAAAAGTAACAGAGAGCATGGGCAAGCGACAACTTTTGATGGATGGATTCCCTCAGTCAGGGCCGCGCTACTTGCGGACGTGGGGCAAAGTATTTGACCAAATGGACTACCGGCCGACCGGCAACGCCAAAATTTTGGTGTTGGGACTGGGTGGCGGCGACGTGGTCAAAATTCTACAGGCGCTGAACCCTCAGTGTGAGATTACGGCGGGAGAAAATAATTCCGAGATGGTACAAATCGCCGATAAATACTTTGATGTCAAGCCGAGCGGGCGACTACGGATTAAGCTGACAGACGCGAAAAAAATCACCCAAACCAAAGATCGATTTGAGCTCGTTGTGGTCGATTTGTATAGCGGCAATGCAGTCCCAGGATTTGTGACTGATTTTAAGTTTTTGGAATCATTAAAATCTCTACTGACCGAGCAAGGAAGAATTGTCTTTAACTATGCCTCGCGCTGGCTGACTGCGCGTGATTATGATTATTTTGAAAAAAGGGTGAGCCAAATATTTCCTACTCTGCGCCGACTCTATATCAAAGACCACGAGTATATGTTTGCCGCGACTAAGTAGTTTTACTTTGGATAATGTCGATAATTTCGGGGAAAGTCTTGTTCCGCGGATTGTGTTCGATCATATAGTGGCCACGATCAACTAGTTCGTAGTATTCGTAATTTAGTTGTTCGTGTATAAAGCGAGGCTCCGCAATCGGAATATATGGATCACTCTCGGAGCTAAACTGGGCGATCCAGCCGGCATTGGCTTTGATAGCCTCCCATTGCCAAGGGGCGTCGTAGTAACCACTCGCTTTTTCGCCGGCATCTCCTAAATCGGTGTAATTGACTCCGACTATAATCGCGCCAAATAGTTTGTGCGTTTCGAGGTAGCGGAGAGCCGCGACCCCGCCAGAGGAGTGACCGATGATGATCGAGTTGGAGTCCGCGTGGTAGACATTTTCGATGTGTGGGAGCCAGATATTGGCGTGGGCTTCTACTGGATCCGGCATGTCCTGGGCGATTACATGATAGCCGAGGCCAATCAACTTGCCTCGCACCCACGCGTACCAGTTGTCCGTCTCGATGTGCGAGTCGCCGTTACCGGGAATTAAAATGATATTTGGTTTGATCATAAGATTATTTTATCAGGTAGCGGGAGAAGAACTCGGTGACTTTGGGGTAATGGAGATAAACGAGATAGCAGTTGAGAGCGGCGAGCGCAGGGTAAACAAGGATTTTTTCGGCAAATTTGCCGGTCGTGACACGTAAAAAGTAAAAAGGAGGAAAGCCGAACTTGATAGGGAGGGGGAAAAGCCAAGGAACCCCCTCTTTGGTCAAGGTATCCATGATCAAATGGGAAATGTATCCCAAGACAAAAGCCCACCAAATGAAGTTCATATCGGCTGTGAGGAATTTGCCTAGGTAACTTAGTAGCAGATGAAATAGCCAACTGTAAAGTGCGATACCAAGAATGGAATGGGAAATATGCCGATGGCTACCCATCAAAGGTGAGAGTAAGTGACCAAAAAAAGAACTGGCCGGGAGCTCTTGGTAAAACTCGGCAGTTGGTTGATCTAGGTCAGGGAAAGCTGAACCAAATTGATTAGCCAAGACCAGGGCTATGAGAGTAACGAGCGTGACGGGAGTGAGCGGCAGCACTACAAAGGCCAAGGTAAGCATGGTGAGGGCGGCCATGTCGTGGGCACGATAGGTCATAATTACAGTTATACACGAGCGACGAGGGCTTGTTTTTGGGTATGAGTCAACTTCTTTAACTCAATTTCCCGGCGCAAAGCGGCCCCTTTATCGGGAAACTCCTCTTGGTAGACGAGGCGGATCGGCGGATGGCTGCGGGTATACTTGGCGCCTCGGCCGGTTGCATGCAGAGAGAAGCGGAGCGAGACGTTGTTGGTAATTCCTAGGTAGTAACTATTTCCCCGGCACAAAAGCATGTAGACAAAGTACGGCATACCCTCTATTATGACCCAATGGAAGAAAAGTGTCCCAAATGTGGTAACCCCCTCGGAGCAGTAGTTGAAACCAAGACCGGCAGGCAGCTGCAACGCTGCAGTACCAGTAGCTGGAATGCCGACACTCGAAAAAACGAAGGTTGTGATTACGTCAAATGGCTCGAAGTTCAACCCACCACACTGGACGAGAAATGTCCCAAGTGCGGCTCCCCGCTGGTGCTCAATGTAACCAGATTTGGCAAGAAAATGAAGAAATGCAGCACCAACGTGTGGAACAAAGAAACCAAAAAGGCCGAGGGCTGTGACTACATTGAGTGGATCAACGGCACGACAGAAAAGCTAGATGAAGACTGTCCCGAGTGCGGGAAGAAACTGGTGCTGTATACCACGGCCGCCGGCAAAAAAATGAAGAAGTGTAGTACCGCCGGGTGGGATCGCGAAAAGCGCGAAGCGACCGGTTGCACTTATGTGCAATGGCTCAAAGCTGAGGATTATGCCAAGACCGAAAGCGGAGACGAATTCCTCCCCCCCGAGCCAATGCCGGCCGATTTGGAAAACTGATTTACTTGGTCCGAGAACTCTTTAGCCAACCTACGAGGAGTGGGAGAGTGAACGTGAGGAAGTAATAGAGATAAACGTCTAGCTTGTAGTAGCCGTCCACAGGATGGAGCAGTTGAACGAGGAAAAGATAGTC
>CAZBFT010000019.1:5295-11780 GCA_964491465.1 uncultured Pseudomonadales bacterium | reverse complement strand
TGAGGGGAGGGGAATGTTGTGATCCCGGCAGTCTGACCAATTTACAAACCCAGCTTGCTGCTGTTGCCGACCTGGGCCTTCCGGCAACCTTTGCGCTCCGTTATGACGCGCTCCAAGAGCAAAGCTTTACGGACTTACTCAAATCCAGCCGCCAAGCGCATCCCCACCTGATCCGCTTGGGCGGTTTTTTAGAAGTCACTCCTGCTCTGGCCAAAGCTGCCCAAGTTCTCTATACGGCGGCCGAGCGCGACTGGTATCAAACCACCCATGTTTACCCCCCAGGATATACGGTTGACGAACGTCACGCCCTGCTCGATACCTACATGGCCGCCTATCAGCAAGTTTTCGGCGATTATCCAACTCTCACTGTCGGCTGGTTCATCGACACGGATTCACTCAACTACCTGCACGACCGCTATGGTGTCTTGGTACACGAATTGACCCGGGAACAATGGGGTACCGATAGTTATACTCTCGACGGCGGTCCACCTCACTACCCCTTTGTCGCCAGCCGCTCCTGGAGTTTTCTTCCTGGCACCGGCGGCCCTCTCATTATCCGGCAGACCATCACTGACCCGCTCAATAACTATGGCGATCCCAGTAGCAGCTTCACCTCTCAACCCAACGACTATGGCAAAAACAAAGACTTCACATATTTTACCCATCTTCTCACCCAAGCTTTTACCCAACCGGGTAGTCTCGCCGGATTTGCTGTCCTCGGCATCGAAAACTCCATGCCGGAAATATATCAACAGGCTTTCGTTTCCCAGCTTTCATACCTGGCAGAACATTTTCCCGACACTGTATATCCCGATACTTTCCAACTTCAACCCTGGCCTGATGTCAATTTATACGCCGGCGGGGGAGCATACTGGATTACCGCTCGCTCTTACCGTCTACGACTACTATTTACCGACAATCAAGTCAAGATCACCGATTTGCGCGTTTACGACCCTTCGCTCTCAGATCCTTATGCGGTTACTCCAGTCACTAACTCGGGTTACTTTATCGCCCCTTACCTCATAGATGGAGCACGTTGGTTCCGCCATTTGGACCCCTGGATTACGCGTACTTTCCGTCCGCGTTACAACCCGGGATATGGTGCCAGGAATGATTTGACCATCATTCCCACCCATCTATCTCTCCCCTCCAGCTCAGGACAAACCCCGCAAATCCAAACTAATCCCAATCAAATCACCCTTACTTACTCTTCGCGTGGGGGTAACCCGATCTCATTTAATTTTGAGCCCGATTCCTTTTCTACAAGCGGACTTGACGTGAGCGACCTTCGTTATCATGACGAAAGCGGTTCTGCTCTACCGGTCAAAGCGATCGCAACCGACCAATCCTATCAACTCGGCTGGTACTTGGACCAAAAATTGGTCTTGAGTTTACAAGGAGATTGTGGGAGCGGACAGTGTGTTTTCCGCCCCCACCTGGACCCAACCTTGTATCAGCAGGCGGTTACTGCTCAGCCGCTATTACTTTTCCCAACCCGGACGATTAGCACCGATACAACCGGCACATTAGTTTATCCTTCTCGTCCTTACTTAATCGCAGGTCGCACTCCGGCGCGCATAGTCATAATCCCTCGCGACGAAGGAGGCGTCCCATCTGTCCTCCCTTCACCCGTCCAGTTTGAAACCAAATTAACACCCCTCTCAGATCCTCTCTCGATCCAAGGGAATGAAACTCAATTCTACGACTTTGTGTCCGATTCGCCGGGCATTTATAATCTCAAAGTCATCGTTCCTGGTTTGCCCTCGCGCGACTTTGACATTCACTTTAGTCCTAACTGCAAAGCGGAACCGCTCAATTGTCTCACTCATCCCCGGTTTGGCTGGTGGTACCTACGCGCTATCCTTAGTGGACGCGCCAAACTCTAGACGCCTCATTTCGTCCAATTAACTCTAATGTCGCTATACACTTTTCCCACGGATTTAGTTCTGGCCCAGTGATATAGAGATAATCTACTGCATCAAGAACGCTGCAATCTACGTTATTCACTCGGTCCAGCCTGTGTTGGTAGTCGATCCCCGTCAAACGCATCTGCACCAAATCGTTGAGGTATGTCGGTTTGGCGGTATATGCCGAGACATAGGCGCTGTCATAGCGACTGTATAGCGGTGAGGGTTTGCTGGGAAAGGGTAGTGGGTTGGGTGCAACTGGTAGGGCAAGGACTACTCCCTCCGGCTGTTTTTTTAATTCCCCCAGCATCGCCAGTTCCCCGTCACTTATATAACTCCCGGGTGGGAAGCTCCCAAAAATCCTGGCCGTATCAAAGGCGTTGGGAATGGTAAAAAGGATAATCATTCCCACTATTACACCCTTGCCACGACTGCTCCACTGCTCCGCCGCTTCGGCCGCATAAACCGCCGTCAGAATCAACGAATAATACAAAAACTGCACCGTGTTCCACCATTCTCCCCGTTGAGTTGTCAGCATGTTTAAAAGCAGACCCGCCGCAATTCCAGCGATTAGCACCCAGTCAAACGCCTTGACTTTGCGCATACTTATTACACCCAAGGCAATCAGACGAGTGCCATAATTGAATACTAGAAAAATCAGTATCGTCAACACTTCGACCAGTATCAGTTTTAGCCAAGCATGATCATTGATTGCCGAGTATCGTGCCGTCGCCAACCTAGGTATATAAAACAGATTTTGGTCCTCGATGATTGGGTGGACGGTAGCGAGGGGAGTCCACGATAGTATCGGCCCGGTGCTAGCCTGCTGCAAAGGGTTGTAAAAAATCAGGCCAGCCAAAATTAGGGCCAAAGTTACCTTTATCACTCCCCTCCACCCTTTTTGACCTACGCCATAAACCAGACTCATCAACCACAAAATTACCCCGCCATAAAATTTGAGCCCCATCGTGATAAAAACCAATCCAGCCAGCAGCCACCACTCACCCTGGGTTACCCCCTTTTTCATCAGGTACAAGCCATATGCGATGGCCGGCAAACTCAGTGCAAACTGAATGTTGGTCAGCATTTGCGGTGACTGCATCGCCAGTATCCCGCTGCCCCCCCAAATCGTACCCTGGTGCCACCAGGTTAGGACAAATCCCAGCGAATTCCCCAGTAGCAGGAAGAACCAGAGCCAAAAGCGGTAACTAGGTGTAGGTCGGTAACTCTCGGCGAATTTATTCCAAGACCAGATCATCAAGCCTACCCATACTAACGGCAGCAACTTGAAGTACCAGAAAGCACCGTCAGAACCGCTCAGTCGAGCCAGCAATGCGAGCGGCAAATCCATCAACCAGTTGTAACCGGTTAGCTCTGCACCGGCATATGTGGGGAATTTGGGCGGCCAACTTCGGAAAGCCGTCGCCACCAAAGCCTGATGCCACACCCCATCGTGCTCGTGGGCTCCCCAGTAAAAAATTCCGCAACTTCCCTGTGCGCAGTAGCGACTCCCGCTGGGCATCACAACCAGTAGCACTAGTAGCATCGCCATTCCGAGTCCCGCGTATACCAGGAACTTTTTCATAAGAAACGCGACCAATCGGTCACCAACTGGTAGTTATTGAGCACAAACTGCCAGCCAAATAAAAATACGGGTACCAATATGACCGGTATCACCCAACGGGTCAGTTTACTCTCCCAATTGTAACTGAGACCGGCAATCGCCAAAGGCGTGATTGGCAACATGTAGCGTCCCAAATCACGGTGGGCTACACACATCCCTAGTCCCAAATATATTATCCCAAATAAAGCGGTCGGAGACCAACTGTTACGGTCCCAATACATCTTAACTCCCCACGTCAGCAGGACTAACAAATATATAATATCCTCCAGCCAAATCCCACTGACCCAATCCATCCCCGTCGCAAACACGGAAAAAGGCCAGTACAAATTAATATTGCCTCCGACCTGGAAATACGCCCAGAAACTGCCAAACCGATAACCGTAAAATCCCCACAGAGCCAGAAGCGCTGCCGGGATCAATAAGTAAGGCAAAATAGACTTGATTTTACTTCTCACGTTCGACTTCTCACTGGCAATTTTTATCGCGTACGCGGCAAAAAGCAGGATTCCCGGACTCCGGGTCAGCACCGCACCAGTCCCGAGTAGCGCCGATACCCAATGCTGCTTACGCGCGTTTGCGACCAGTGACATCAGTACCAAGAACATAAACAGTGGTTCGTTAGATCCTACCGCCCTGTCAGCCAGCATCCGTGCCGGCAGTAGTAAGGCTACCGTCGTCATCACCAGCGATTTTTTGGGGTTCGCAGTTACCAAGAGACAGAACTCGAACAATCCCCAGGCAAGTAATATGTTCCCGGCAACAATACTCATTAACAGCGCATTTGGCCCATCTAGCCCCAAGTCAAACAACTTGATCAGCCCAGGAAATCCCGGGTAATGGGCCGCAAAATAAACATTTTTGCGGCCAGCCAAAATATCGGCGTAACGTGTTTCGAGCAAGTGAGGATCGTAATTGGTTTTGGCCGCCGCCAAAAAGTTGAGCCCGTCAAAATTCGCGACAATCCGCTCCATCCCTACTCCGTCAAACTCGATTCCCCAAAAGCTATTTAAATGGAGCGCAAACGGGGACCAAAACAAAAACAAGGTTAGTAACGATACCAGAATCGAGCCCAGCCTATACTTCCAACTCATATTATGCATTATACTCACATATTATATGCGGGAAGTAATAGCGGAATTGAAAAGCAACAAGCTACTACTGATCCAAGCCGTCATCTTTTTTTGTCTTTCCCTCTCGTTGATTGTCACCAATGGCCTCCGCAGCTGTTGGTGGGGGGAGTGCGGACTCTATGTCGGCCAATGGCACATGCACGATGCTTTCTGGCACATCAGTATGGCCAAGATCGCCTTCAATAGCTGGCCTTTTGCCCACCCATTCTATGCGGGGGAGAATGTCTTTGGGTACAACTACTTTATCGATCTTGTTCTTTTTGCGCTTGGCAAGCTCAGGCTTGAACCCTTCTTTGCTTTTTTCCGTTTTCTCCCCGTCGCCATTTCTTTGTTCTATATTTTTATGTCGGTCAAGTTTACCAAACTCTATTTCCGTACCCCCATTTTGATTAACTCTGTAGTATTCTTTCTCTTTTTCGGTAGTTCGCTTTCCTACCTAGCCACTCTTTTTGCGGGACACACCTTTTTTTATTCAAGCATGCGCGGCTTCCCCGTGGTCACCTCGATCCAACCCGGGATGATGTTTCTCAATCTCCAGTTCGCCCTTACTTTACCTCTTATCCTGCTCACCCTAATCTTATTCAAGCAATCTAGCAAAATAGGCTCTGCTTTTTGGCTCACCATCCTCATGTTCTCAATTTCCGGACTCAAGTTCTATGGCGGGATCGTGCTTTCCCTCATCCTGGGAGGCATGATTGCCATTCGGATCATCCGCAGGGACCGCGTTACTCTCCGCCTTGTTCAAATAGCCGCTATTATCCTGGGGGATTTTCTCGCACGCTCACTTTTCTATAGTCGGTCCGGCGGCGATGGCTTCCCCTTTGCCTTCTGGCCGTTGGCTCTTCCCCATGTTTTGATTGATGATCCCTTACTTTTTAACAACCACAACTGGACCTTGGCCCGCTACTATCTTTACGAAAATGGGGGTTTCCGTTCGCCTCGCCTGCTCGCTCTCGAATCTTTTACCGTCATACTCCTCGCCATTATGAACTTCGGCACAAGGTTAATTGGAATATTTTCTGTGTTATTTTCCAAAATTAGACGCACCCTGGATATAGACGACTTGGTCATTATTGGCGTAATTGTCTTTACTTTTGCGATGCCGGTTTTCTTTGTCCAAGACGGAGGTTGGTTTAATACCATGCAGTTTCTTTATTACGGGATCTTCTTTGCCAGTTTTTATTCCGGGAAAGTTTTAGCTCATTTATTTTTATACAAAAAAGTTCTTGGCAAGATTCTGGCCGTCTTGATCATCCTTCTCACCCTACCCAATTGTGTTGAACAGCTGCGTTACCTCACAGCAGAGCAAAATCTTATCCCGGACTCTGAGCTGGCTGCACTCAAAAAACTCTCCGAATCAAAGAAGGGGGTTGTCTATATTAGTAATCCGGAATTAAAAAATGCCATTGTCCCCGCCCTTTCTGGGCAAGTTGCCTACTATCTCGATGTCGATCAACTCATGGTTACCCATATCGACTACGAAGCCAGGCGTCAAGAAATGCTGCACGTCAATCCTGGCAACATCCTCTCGCTCCCCGTAGATTACTTTTACCTTTACAAATCGGACGCTGAGTCCCCCGCACTAATCTCAAAACTTGAAAATACTCCGATCCTCTCCAAACTCGCTGAAACCGCTCATCTCGTAATCTATCAGAGGTGATACAATTTTCACTATGAAACCAGTCAAGCTCAAAAGCCTCTCAATCTTTTTTCCTGCCTATAACGAAGCCAGCAACATCAAAGATGTCATCGCCGACGCTCTTATTTATGTCCCACAGGTGGCAGACAAATTCGAAATTATTGTGGTCAACGACGGCAGCACCG
>CAZBFT010000019.1:2651-5285 GCA_964491465.1 uncultured Pseudomonadales bacterium | reverse complement strand
AAATCACAGCCGGAGATCAAATTGATTTCCCATCCGTATAACCGCGGGTATGGAGCAGCTGTAAAAACCGGCATTAAAGCCGCCAAATATGAATGGACCTTTTTTACCGACTCCGATCGTCAGTTTCATTTTTCCGAACTGCCTCATTTTGTAACCCTGCGCGATCGCGCCGACATTATTGTCGGGAGGCGGCTTAAACGCCGCGATCCGATTTTACGCATCATCATTGCCCAAATCATGCTCAAATATTGGAATCTTTTTCTCTTCGGCCTGTCTATGAAAGACGTGGATTGCGCCTACAAACTGATCCCTACTTCGTATATCAAACATCTCAAATTGATTACCGAAAGCGCCATTACCGTTACCGAGATGATGGTTAAGTTGAAGCGTTTGGGTCTCTCCATCTACGAAACTCCCATTACTCATTACCCTCGCCGTGGCGGGGTCCAAACCGGCAGTCATCCCAAAGTAATATTGCGGGCTTTCCGCGAAAGTTTTAAGTTATGGACCGAACTCAAAAACAATTCCTGACTGGGCGCCTCGCACTTGTCCTTGTGATCGCGATCTCTCTTTTTACGCACTTTTACCGGATCGATCAAACTTTTATTTTTCACAACGATGAGGGTCGCGACGCACTCATCGCATTTAGAATGCTGGATACCCGCCGACCCGTCCTGCTCGGACCCGAAACTTCCGTTGGGAACATGTACTTGGGTCCCTTTTATTACTATCTTATGGTGCCGGCCCTGGCTCTTGCACAACTTAATCCTGTCGGTCCCGCGATCATGGTGGCGATTTTTGGCTTCCTTACTAGCCTTTGTCTTATCTGGTTGGGTAGACGCTGGGGTTCTCCTTGGACCGGCATCCTCGCTGGGGCTATTTATGCCCTTTCCCCTGTCATGGTTCACTACTCCCGTAGTTCTTGGAATCCCAACGTGGTGCCATTCTTTAGCGTCTTGCTTCTGGGACTAATAGGTAGCCGGTCCAAGTGGTCGGGACTTTGGCTTGGCTTGCTCACGGGCATTATTTTTCAGCTGCACTATGTGGCGCTAGTATTGCCCGGGCTTATTTTTCTCTATACCACCTTCGATACCTGGCGCAAGCGTCAGTTTGGGGAATTGCCTCGCTATATCCTGCTCGCCGTCATTGGGTTTGGGATTGTTACCTCGCCTTTTTGGCTATTCGAAAGCCGACATCAATTTGTCAACACCCGCGCTTTTGCTACCTATTTGACCCAAAAGCGTGTCGCTCCCCCTCTAGCCTCGCCTCCCTACTTTGAACGCTTGACCAAAAATATCCACACCATAACCTATGGAGTCATTGGCAGCGAATCCGAGTCAGTCAAGAAACCTAGCCCCTTGTTTGCTGTTTTGATCGGCATTGTCATGCTAGGATTTATCTTTTTGCATACCCATCCACTAGGGTACCTGTTAGTCGGATCCCTCTTGGTTGTGACTCTTCTCAAGGAAAATGTTTATGTGCATTACATCGGCTTTCTTTTCCCTGTTGTCTCGCTCATCTTTGCTCTCGCCGCAACGAAAGTTCGACACCTCCGTTATTTGACCATAGCTATTCTCTTAATCCTGGGTTGGTACGCGCTGCCTTCGCTTAAGTACAACCTGCACGACGTTGTTTCCATCCAGACCGTGCGCGCACAAAATTTAGCCGATTACATTATTCACCAAGCCGCCGGCCGGCCCTACAATATCGTTAACGCCAGCTCAGGCTCCAGCTCTACTCTCCTTTACTACCTGGCCATCTCTTCCAATCCGCCTCAAGTCACCGATCAACCCCTGCTCTTTGTTCTTTGTGAACAAAAATTATGTGACGAAAGTGTCGAATCTCGCACCGACCTACTCATCAACGGGCCCTCACATCCTTCGCTTGACCCCTACTTGGGTTACACACCTCGCCTCGAATATACTATAGCCAGAACAATTGTCGGGAACGTTTGGGTCACATACGATCTATATGTCGCCACCATTGAGCTCAAACCCTGATAGAATAAACTACCAACTATGAAACCTTTAGTCACCGTTTTATTACCCAACTACAATGAGTCCGCCAACGTTCATCGCGGGATTCTGCAAGATATCGTCAAATATCTAGCCCATGCCGACTTTGCCTCCGAAATTCTCATCTCAGACGACGGTAGCACCGACGATAGTCTCGCACTGATCAAGCAGATAGCCGCCAGTCATCCCCAAATACGTATTGTGGAAAATAAACACGCCGGCAAACCTTATGCTCTCCGCGCCGGTATTAGTGCTGCACATGGCCGTTATGTGCTTCTTACTGACATGGATCAATCCACGCCCATCACTGAACTACGCAAATTACTTCCCTTTACAAACCAAGGATTCCGTGTGGTTATTGGTTCACGTGGCGCAAGTCGCGACAACTCCTCCTTCATCCGCAAGTACATAATCTCGCTCGGCTTCTTGACTGTCCGTCGGCTGATTCTTCTCCCCGAAATCAAAGACACTCAGTGCGGATTTAAGCTCATTGAAACCACTCTGGCCAAGCAAATTTTTTCCCACATGCGCATCTTTGGACGGGTCAACCGGGCCGTTGGCTGGAAGGTTACGGCATACGATGTCGAACTGCTTTACCTCGCCAAGAAAATGGGAAACA
>CAZBFT010000019.1:265-2641 GCA_964491465.1 uncultured Pseudomonadales bacterium | reverse complement strand
GCCAGGGCCATGGCCAGTTTTTTAAGCATAAAAACAGGACTAAGAAAATATGAAGCCAAGAAATCAGCCTACACTGTCATCATAGAGCCAAGTGTTGCAAGCGTGAGACCTTTTACCGTCTGTGCAGTGGTCAGGGGCATCAAGTTTGACAGTGAAAAAATCAAAGAAGTCAAAGTCACCTGGAAAAACGAAGATGTCAGTAGCGGCAAATCGCGCAACTTTGTCAAAGAAAGTATCGAAATGTTTCTCGAAATTCTCCGCGTACGCATCAACGATATGCTAGGCAAATATGAACACATTGTTCACTAGCTTCTATCTTCTATTTTCTATCTTCTTATTCGTTTACAGTTACGGTTTCCTTGACTTTAACCTCACTCTCAGTAGTCACCCGCTATTTCTCCGCTTTGTCGCGCCCATACAACACTTAATCTACTTTGACCGTCCCCACTCCGCCCAAGTTTATATAGCTCTGTTCGCTCTTGCGTTTCTCTGTTACCTCATTTCTCTATTACCTCGTTACCTTCCCCACAAATTTCCCTGGAGACCCTTCCTCATTTTGATCGCCATCCTCACTCTTGCTTATCCCATGCTTAGCTATGACGTTTTCAACTACATGTTCCACGCCAAAATACTCTGGTTTTATCACGCCAACCCGCACTTACACGCTCCGCTAGAATACCAGGGAGATTTGTGGCTCAGATTTATGCGTTGGGTTCACACCCCTAGCGCTTATGGCCCGGTTTTTACCGCCATCGAATCCCCAGCCTACTTGCTGGGACTGGGCAAATTTGTCCCCACACTTTACTTAATGAAGTCTACAATGGCCGGCTTTTTCGTCTGGTGTGTTTATTTGGTTGGCAGGATAGGGGAGGAGTTAAAGTTTTCGCGCCGTCAAATCATTTTCTCCCAAGTACTCCTTGCATTTAACCCTTTCTTCCTATTTGAATTGGTGGTCAATGGCCACAATGACGCCGTGATGATTGCCTTTTTTCTGCTGGCACTTTTGTTCTCCCTCCGCCGCCGCCTCGCTCCCAGCCTCATTTCCCTGCTGGCTTCCGTCGGTGTGAAATATCTCACCGCCCTTACCTTACCGATATATCTTATTCGTCATCCTAGATTCAAGATTCTTTTTGTTACACTCATTCTCTTGCTCCCCGTCGTCCTTTCCCCCGGCCGCTTCCAACCCTGGTATCTCACCTGGTCGCTCATCCCCGCCGTCCTGATCAACACCCGCTGGTCGCGTCTTTGGATTTATCTCACCTCCCTCGCCGGCCTCATCTACTACGTCCCCTATATCGGCACGGGCTTTTGGAATAACTCTCTGCCCTTTGTCTCCTTTGTCCTCTATAGCCCCATGGTTATTTGTGCGGTATATTTTTTGTTAACCAAACCTAGAGTTAGTTTATAATGAATAGCATGAAACTCTGGCCCAAGTTCACCCGTACCGACTGGTTCATCATTTTGGGACTTACCATCGTTTACTTCGCCACCAGACTATACCATTTGACCTCTCTCCCCATCTTTGTCGACGAAGCCATCTATTCCCGCTGGTCCCAGATCGCCCTGCACGATGCTAGCTGGCGTTTTATCAGTCTGACGGACGGTAAACAGCCCATGTGGGTCTGGATCGCCATGTTGCCGCTCAAACTTTTTTCCGACCCGCTCTTTGCGACCCGCCTAGTCTCCGTAGTTTCCGGCTTTTTTACTCTCGTTGGGCTGATTTACACCGGTCATTTGTTGAACAATAAAAAATTGGGCTTGATCACCGGCTTTCTGTTAGTCATGTCGCCCTTCCTCTTTTTCTACGACCGTTTTGCTGTCATGGAAAGTATGCTGGCTGGGAGCGGAGTTTGGCTACTCAATATCGGGATTATCCTGTGCCTTTATCCCACTCTTGATGTCGCCCTGATCCTTGGTCTCTTTGGCGGGGCAGCTCTCTTGGTCAAGTCCCCGGCCCTCATCTACTTACTACTTATCCCCATTTCCTTTCCCTTTCTCACCACCCACAAGTTATTCTCCCGACATACTGTCCGATTCCTGGTACTCTTTGCCCTTTCCGCCCTCTTGGCGGCCATCATTTACAACGTCCAGCGCCTCTCTCCCTGGATGCATATGATAGGTGACAAAAATAACGATTTTGTCATCTCACCCCTCACGATGTTGCGCGAACATCCCTACCGTATCTGGCAAAATTTTGCCGATTCTCAAATGTGGTTGTGGTCATACCTCACGCCCCCCGTTTACCTGCTCGCCCTTATCGGTGGTGTGCTATTGGTCAAAACCAAAGTCAAACAATCTATGGTGATTTCTGCCTGGGTATGGGGACCGCTCATGGCGACCATTATGACCGCCATGCTGTTCCGTCCCCGCTATATT
>CAZBFT010000019.1:0-255 GCA_964491465.1 uncultured Pseudomonadales bacterium | reverse complement strand
CCCTTTTGTTTTGCTTTATGCGGCACACATCCTGTCTTTGCTTAAACCCAAAACTCTGCTCTTTTCTCTC
This sequence comes from uncultured Pseudomonadales bacterium, assembly GCA_964491465.1. Classification (GTDB taxonomy): domain Bacteria; phylum Patescibacteriota; class Microgenomatia; order UBA1400; family UBA12108; genus UBA12108. The sequence goes on along the minus strand of CAZBFT010000019.1, from coordinate 185 downwards.
GCCGCCGTTAGTTACTTGCCGCTCATTTTTTACTACCGCGCCTACTTCGCCCCATTGCGGACACCTTTGGTGAAAGCCGACTCAGATTACGTTTCTGGTTGGGCAGCAGGTAAAGGAGTAAAAGAAATCTCCGAGTGGCTAGTCGATCGCGCAAAAACAGGCAATACAGATCTAGACGTTTACAC
>CAZBFT010000018.1:10145-12371 GCA_964491465.1 uncultured Pseudomonadales bacterium | reverse complement strand
CTATAATAGCCACTATGAAGAAATTTGAAGCTAGTCGGTTATCATGTACTGGGTTGGCGGTTGAAGGAATAATTATATTGGGAACATTTATCTCAGGAAACGAAATACTCATAGGGTTAGGTGCCCTATGTTTACTTGATGCTACGGGCGGTGGGAAAAGTTTTTACTTCTTAACCCAAAGCGCGATTAACCTTCTGTCTCAAGCGAAAAACAAACAATCTTAAATATCAATATTTATTCCGTACTTAACTTAATCTGGGGAATAGAGGAGCCGTCTTTTCAATCTTCTCCACCCCAAACTGCTCTAGTATTTTCTCCGCTGTCTCCGGGAGGAATGGCACCAGGTCAGTCGCGATCTGACGGATTGTTACCACCAACTCAGAGAGTATTTGGCTCTTCTCTTCACCTTTCAGCGTCCACACCCTCTTTTCCGAAATCAGCTGGTCGGCCTGTCTGATTCTGCTCCAAATATCAGCCGTCGCCTCATCAAATTTATACAGCTCAAGAGCCTTCACTACACCCCCACTCAACTGCGTACCATGTACTTCGTACTGCGTACTTGTCCCCGCCGCCATCGCTGCTACTCTCGCCACCAAGTTCCCGAGCCCATTTGCCAAATCTGCTTGGTAAGCCTCGTCAAACTTTTCCCGAGTAAAGTCGCTGTCTTCCCATGGACTTATTTTTGCAAGCAAATAATAACGCAATGCGTCGGTTCCATATTTTTCTACGTACTCCAGCGGATTCACCACATTACCTAGGCTCTTACTCATTTTCTGTCCGCCCGAATTGATAAACCCATGTACGTGGATTTGCCTTGTGGGCGGCAGTCCTGCAGCCAAAAGCATTGCCTGCCACATGGCAGTCTGCTGTCTCAAATTATCTTTCCCACACACTTGCACTGCATTGGGTTTTTCCTTCGTACCCCAGTATCCAGAGAATTTTTTCTCATCCTTGGGCCAACCTAGCGCCGAAATATAAAAGGTGAGTGCATCAAACCACACGTACATAACTTGCTCTGGATCATTTGGTACAGGAACACCCCACGGCATTTTTGCTTTTACTCGCGAAATACTAAAATCAGATAATCCTGCCTCCACGAAGTTTCTAATCTCTTTTTGTCGATGTGTAGGGACAACGAAATCTGGATATTTATCATAATGTTTGAGTAATTCATTGCCAAGTTTAGAAAACTTAAAGAAATAATTCTCTTCAGCGATATTTTCAACTTCTTTGTTTGGATGAAGTGGACATTTTCCATCGACCAAATCAGAATCTTGTTTCTCTAGCTCGCACCCAACACAATATTTGGCATTATATATTCCCTTTTCGATAAAACCCGCTCTATCCACTCTCTGCCAGATTTCTTGTACAGCCTCAATATGGTTAGTACTAGTGGAGCGTTGGAAACTATTATACGAAAGATTCAGAGACGTCTTCAAATCACCAAATTTAGCCGCATATTCATCACAATATACCTGTGGTTCTTTTCCTTGTTCGACAGCCTTTTCGTAAATCTTTTTTCCATGTTCGTCTGTTCCTGTTCCGAAAAACACATCATCGCCTATCAGAGTATGATACCTAGCCAATACGTCTGACTGTACAATTTCCAGTGCAAAACCTACGTGAGGATCACTATTAACGTAGGGGCTTGTAGTCGTAATGTAATACTTACTCATCCACTTAGTATACCAGACCTACTTCATCAATTTTTCCAGCGCTCGCGAGAGTTTGATACTCCACACGTCCGCCCACTCCTCAGCCTTTACCCGCTGCAGGGCCGCCTGAATCCCTTTTTTGTTCATCGAATCCGCTACCGTAGCGATCGTCGCCGATGATACTTTCAGCGTCTCGCGGATATGTTCGTACGACTGACCTTTATCCAAAAACACCGCGATCGCCAACCGTTTGGCTACTGCCATAATTTCGGTCTCGGTCATCAGAGCTTTGAGCGTGATCTCCATGTCCACTTCATTTTTGGCGTCCGCCATCACCTGATAAAGAATCTTTAATACTTGTCCTTGAATATTCTTATTCATTTCCGCTTTCCCTCACTAAAGTGATAATAATCTAATCTATATCAGCTTTGGCGCGTGAAAGTCAAGATCACAATTGCTACCACAAACAGTCCTAATGCTACAAACCAAAACAACAGTCCATTTATGCTCAAATACATGGTCGCCACAAGTAGCCCTCAAGTATGCGTGGGATATCTTGCCGCTCTTTAAA
>CAZBFT010000018.1:0-10135 GCA_964491465.1 uncultured Pseudomonadales bacterium | reverse complement strand
CCTTTGACACGCTTCTGACAAAAAGGTTCAAAGTGTAAGCAGTCGCCGCAAACAACGTGATCCCAAGTGGCAGGTAGCCGTTGCGTATTAATATATCTTGTACCATTGTCGGTTCTACTCCCCCAATGATCCCTGCAACCAAACTCCACAAAGATAGTGCCGCCAAGATCTTTAGTATCCAAACCATGCAATCAGTATACTGCTTGGGCTTTCCTACGGGTGTTACAATTGGGTTATGTCACTCGAACTACTTGCCCTCTTGTTGATCCTGGGCATCATCCTCTTGGGTTTTGCTTTTTTCCTCCGCTCTTTTCGCGAAGAAATTAGTACTCTTCGCTCCAGCCTGGACGCGACCAAAGACACCGTCAACTCTACCCTCATGAGTAGCACCCGCGACATTCACGAGAGGCTCAGCCGCGCCTCCGAAGTGATCGCGGAGCTAAAAAAGGAGACCGGCGCTTTTACCGAGGTCGGTCGGTCCATGAAGGATCTGCAGGAATACCTGCGTTCCCCCAAACTGCGTGGCAATATCGGCGAAATGGTACTCAAGGATTTGATTAGTCAAATGTTTCCCAAGGCCAGCTACTCCCTGCAGCACCGATTCAAATCTGGCGACATTGTAGACGCGGTAATCAAAACCGACGCCGGTCTGCTCCCGGTCGACTCCAAATCTCCCCTGGAAAACTATCAAAAAATGGTGGGGGAAAGCAACGCCGCCCTAGTCGAACCCTTGCGCCGCGCCTTTAGCCGCGACATCAAAGCTCACGTCGACGCCATTTCCCGCAAGTACATTTTGCCGGGGGAGGGTACTCTCGACTTTGCTCTCATGTACATCCCCTCCGAAAATGTTTACTACGCCATAGCCGGTGACGACGTGCTCATGGACTACGCCCGCTCGCGCCGCGTGTATCCAGTTTCGCCCAATACCCTCTACGCCATGCTCCAGACCATTTTGTTATCTTTCGAGGGTAAACGGATCGAAGCCAAAGCCAAAGAAGTATTCAAGCTCCTCCGCGCCCTCTCTGTTGACTACGAAAAATCGCTAGGCACCCTCGAAACTTTGGGTACCCACTTAACCAACGCCTACAACAAATATGGCGAGGTTCACACCGGCTTTCACTCTCTGGGTCAAAAATTGACCGATAGCCGCTCCCTCGCCGCCACTAGCGACGACGAAAAATTGTTGGAAAAATAATCACTACCATAATTCGAATCATAGTAGTAAATATGTTTATCCGCCCAGCCACCATTCAAGATATTCCGACTATAACCAAACTGAAAAATATTCCCGACACAGAAAGATATTCGCAGCGCGTTGTCGAAACGGAGCTGGGTAAAGCCAATTATTTAGTTGCCGAGATTGACAGTCAACTCGTCGGGCAAGTATTTCTCAAATACTACGGTACCCCCAAATATCCCCATTATCCCAACATGGAAGATTTACTAGTCGCCAAGGATTATCGCCATCAAGGAGTGGGTTCCTCCCTCATTGAGCAGTGTGAACAATTGGCTCGTTTTAAGGGATTCAAACAACTTGGTCTCTCCGTCAACCCCACGCTCAATTCCCAAGCTATGGGGCTGTACCAAAAACTCGGTTATCAACCTCTTGGTTCGGAGCCGTATCTGGATGGAGTTTATAATGGTGTAGAAGATTGGGTCATCGATCTAGTCAAAACACTCTAATTATTCGAATAATCGAAGTATTGGCTATGCCACAACCCAAATCCACCAAAGAGTTCCAAAAAGCATATAAGGCGCTCAACCCCGAGCAAAAAGCCGCTGTCGACACGACCGACGGCCCCGTCATGGTCGTGGCCGGCCCCGGGACGGGGAAAACCCAAACCACCGCGCTCCGGATTGCCAATATCTTGCGCCTTACCGATACCAATCCCGGCAACATCCTGGCGCTCACCTTTACCGAGAGTGCAGCCAGCGAAATGCGGGAGCGTTTGACGCGCTTTATCGGCCATGCTGCCTACTATGTTAATGTCTCCACTTTCCACGGGTTTTGTGTGGATGTCATCCGCGACAACCCCGCCAGTTTCTCCCTCGACCCCTCTGCCGAACCCATGTCCGATCTAGACAAACTCAAGTTATTCCGCAGTTTTATCGACAAAAATCGCTGGCACGAAATCCGCCCCATCAATGCACCCTATCACTACGTCAAAAGTTTAATTAGCGCTGTTTCCGACCTCAAACGGGAGGGAGTCGAGCCCGACGACTTTGACAAAGTGCTAATGATCGAATCAGACTACTTGGATAAAGAAGGTGAGGAGTTAAAGAAGACCGAATTTGCCAAACGCAAAAAGGACTTGGCCAAAAACCTCGAGCTCTTAGCAATCTACCGTCTCTACCAATCCTCTCTGGCCGCGTCCAAACGGTTTGATTTTGAAGACATGATTAGCGTGGTCACTCACGCTTTCCGCACCCGTCACGATCTGCTGCTCGACTATCAGGAGCGCTTCCACTATTTTCTGGTCGACGAATATCAGGATACCAACAACGCCCAAAACCAAGTTGTCCATCTGCTCGCCGAGCACTGGGGCGACCGCTCCAACATCATGGTCTGCGGCGATCCAGATCAAAGCATTATGCGTTTCCAAGGCGCCTCAATCGAAAACCAGCTCTCCTTTCTCCAAATTTACCCTGCCGCCACTGTCATCACCCTGCGAGAGAACTACCGTAGCGGCCAAGCCATCTTGGATGCCGCCCACACTCTGATTGGTCACAATCAGCTCCGGATCAATAATGTGGTGCCGGGACTCGACCCTCACTTGCACTCAGCCAAGATTAAAGATCCTGGCGTGATCACCCCCACAGTCGTCTCCTCTTCTTTAGCCGAAGATATTTTTGTCGCCGACAGCATCCAAAATTTGCTTAAGCAAAATGTCCCGGCGAGCGATATCGTCGTGATCTACCGCAACAACGCGGACGGTCCCCCGCTGGCCCGCACTTTGGCCAAGTTTGGGATCAACTACGTCGTGCAAGGAGGCGGCAACATTTTAGCCGAGCCGGTCGTCCAGCGCTTTCTCAAAATTTTGCGGGTGATCTACGAGATGCGCACCAAAAAGGACGACGTCAACCTCTTTACCATCCTCCACTACGACATTTTTGGCATCAATCCGCTCGATGTCTTAAAAATTTCCCGCCGCGCTGCCGACGAACGCGCCACCCTCTTTGACGTGATGACCAACCCAACTCTACTTAAGTCCTTATCCCTCAAAACCCAAGACCAAATCGAAGCGGTACTAACTAGTCTAGGCGTATGGCAGGACATCGACGCTAACTCTACCTTTACCCAATTTTTTGCCACGGTCCTGGAGAAATCCGGCTACCTCAACTCCATTCTCGCTGGGGTGGACGCCCACAACAATATCATGCGGCTCAACACCTTATTTACCGAAGTCAAAAAGATGAACGCGGCGAGCCATCATCTCAATTTAGAGGCTTTCCTCCACAATATCGATCTGATGGAAGCCAATAATCTCCGTATCGAAGAGTTAGGCCTCTCTAGCCGCGACGACGCCATCACTTTGACTACCGCCCACTCAGCGAAAGGACTGGAGTGGGACCACGTATTCCTCTACAAGGTTTACGACGGCTTGTGGGGGAACAAACACCACGCCGATCTTTTCCACTTCCCTCCAGAGCTCTTGCCCCTGACCGATTTAAGCAAAAAAGAAAAAAACGAAGACGAGCGTCGCCTGTTTTATGTGGCTGTCACTCGGGCAAAAACTCATCTTTACGTAACCCGCGCCGGCTCCTACAGCCAGTATGGCCGCTCGCGCCCGGTCGCTCCCTCCATGTTCCTTTTCGAACTAGGGGAGGGGATCAAAGAAGTTGAATTGGCCGGTCAAGCTGCGGCCGTCGCCTCTGATCACCTCACCAAAGTTCTCGCTCCCGATTTATCCTCCGCTCCCAGCGCCAAGCCGAGCGCCGACGAGCAGGCATTTCTGCGTGAACTAGTCGACAAGTTTAGTTTGTCCGTCACGGCCCTCAACGCCTACCTCGAATGTCCCTACCGTTTCAAACTAAACAATTTGTTAAAAATTCCGCGAGCCAAAGAGCCACACTTGGCTTTTGGCACCGCCGTTCACGCAGCCCTCGAGTCTTTCTATCAACAGCTCAAAGATAATGGCACTCGTCCCACTCGCGACTTTTTGCTGTCTACGTTTGCCGCCGCGCTCAAGCACGAAATCCTAACAATAGACGAGGAGCAGCATCGCCTCCGCCAAGGGGAGAAACTGCTCTCCGCCTACTACGACTTTTTCCAAGACAAGTTTACCGCGCCAATTTATTTGGAAAAGTTTAGTCGCGTGCACTTGCCCGCCGCAGGAGGCCAGCCAGCCATCACTTTAACCGGGAAAATTGATCGGATCGATTGGTTGGACCAATCGGATCGCACCATCCGCGTCGTCGACTACAAAACGGGGAAAGTAAAAACTCAGGGTCAAATCCTGGGTACTACTCAGGACAGCAATGGTGATCTCCACCGCCAGTTGGTCTTTTACAAACTGTTAATCGATTTGGATCACCGCCTCCAAAATCTCTCGTTTGGCGAAGCCGAACTGGACTTTGTGACCGCTCCGCTAGAAAAGGGGAAGTCCGGCAAATCCCGCTTTCACATCAGCGATCAAGAAGTGACCGACCTCAAAGAGCAGATCGTCCACGTCATGGCCGAGATCCGCGCCCTCCACTTCCCTCGCACCTCTGACAGCTCTATCTGCGCCACCTGCCCCTTCCTCGACCACTGCTTCCCACATGGAAATTCTAACCTCTAGTTATAATTTGATACTTGACCCCATACAGACCCATCCTTTCTAAGCACAGTTTGCGGACCTCTTCCACGTTTCCCCTCATCCCATTTCCCACCACATTGTAGCCACGATTTATGAACCATTCTTTTACCTGATCAAGATTTCGTTCTGGCTCTAATGTAGCAACAGTCAGAAAAAGGTTTTTAGCCAGTCCCCACTCCATCCCCGCCGCCAGTAGTGCGGAACCAAATCCATTCATTTCCCTATTCGAATCAACTATTAATCTTGCCAAACACGCTCGATCATCTTCGTCCGACATTTCAATGAACCCTAGAGATTTATTCCCGTTGATTGCGTATATTACAGTACCAGGGCCATATGTGGGCATTTCATGTAGTTTATGAATCATTAACCAGTGATTGTATAACATGCTGGTGTAAAATTTCTCTATGTCATCCCATTTCCCCCTCACTTCTCCCTACCCGCTCCGCATCCTCTCTTCCACTCTCCCCATCGTCGAACATTCTAGTCTCGTACACATCCACGAGGATCAGTTGGACTCCCTCGCTACCCAGATCCAGACCCATCTCGCTCAGGGTACTCCTGATCTAACTACTGGCCTGGGTCTGACCGGCGACCCCACCGTTGACCTCCCGCTCATTCTGACGGAAGACGCGGCCAACTTTTGCTTTTGGGCGGAGCAAGACAAACTCAAGTGGACGGTCGAATGGCCCATTGGTACTTTCCAGGACGGCTGGTATGCCCTGGTTGCCTGTTTCCGCCGCGCACTAGCAGAGGGGACACCCATCCTCGACGCAGGCTACCTCCGCACGCTCACGCTCGCCCAAGTCAAACATTTTTTCCGTAGCAGCAACGAAGCCGTAATTCCGCTCCTAGAAGAGCGCCTCGCCAATCTTCGTGAAGTAGGGGAGGTCTTAACCTCTCGCTTCCACGGTAGCTTCACTCACTGGCTCAGCACTACTGATTACTCAGCACCCAACGTTGTCCACCGCCTCGCCACCGACTTCCCCAGCTTCCGCGACGTCTCCGTCCACACCGGTCAGCCAGTTTATTTTTACAAGCGCGCCCAGTGGGGTGCCCACGCGCTCTCTTACATTTCCGGTCTCACGATCACCCAGCTCGACCAGCTGGCCGCCTTTGCCGACTACAAGCTCCCCCAGATTCTCCGCCAGTTTGGCGTCTTTTCCTACGCTCCCCAGCTTGCCAAACTAATTGATACCTACACCCTCATCCCGTCAGGCTCTCCCGCTGAGCTTGAGATTCGTGCCGCCACCGTCTGGGCCGTCGAACTCCTGCACCAGCGCCTAGGCATCTCCGCGGCCGACGTCGACAACGCTCTCTGGCACCTTTCCCAAAATCTCGCCTCTCCCGCTCCCTATCACCGCACCTACACGATTTATTACTAATTGCCTCCTCCCTCCCTCTCGAGAAGAGTGTAGAATAAATCAATGAACAATAACTTTAATAAAGCCGTAGACACGTATGTAAATGCAATTGCATCAAAATTCTCGCATATTGAGACTAGTGAAATTGGATATCGAACTGATTTTGAGCTATTGCTCAAAGAGATCTTCGAATCAATCAAGGTAAAAAGAATCGACCATGATGCAAAAGCGAAGGAAGGAAATAAGCCCGATTTTGTCATCATAAAAGATGTTCCAATTTTATATATCGAAACCAAAGATATTGGGATATCGCTAGATAAGGTAGAGAAGTCAGAGCAAATGTCTAGGTATTATGGTTATGACAACCTAGTACTCACTGACTATTTAGAATTTCGATTCTACCGCAATGGTTTGCCATATGGTACGCCAATTATCATTGGTAGTTACAATAAGAACACAAGAGCCATTACTACCAACAGAGAGCAGTACGAATATCTCGCCCGCACATTCCTTGACTTCGCCCAATCTCACAAAGAACCGATTAAATCAGGAGCACATCTTGCAAAAATCATGGGAGGAAAAGCTCAACGTATTAGAGACAACGTTCGTTTTCTCATGGAAGGCAGCACTAAAACAGATCAGGATCTCACAAAACTCTATGATGCGATTAAAGAAATGCTTGTAAAAGATCTAACCCCTCATTCATTCGCCGATATGTATGCCCAAACTTTGGTATATGGACTTTTTGTAGCACGCTATAACGACAAAACACCAGATAGTTTTTCTCGAGCCGAAGCTCGAGAACTCATTTCCAATTCCAATAAATTCCTTCAGCGTTTCTTCGATCATATCGCCGGGGTAGAGTTCAAAAGTAGTCTCAAATATATCGTAGACGAACTCTGCGAGGTCTATTCTCACTCAGACATAACCAAACTCATGGAGAATTATTACAATAAATCGAAGGATAATCCCAAATACTACGACCCAATTATTCATTTCTATGAAGATTTTCTTAAAGAATACGACCCAGAACTAAAAAAGAAAATGGGGGCTTACTACACTCCTCAACCTATCGTTGATTTTATCGTTAAATCAGTCGACCACTTATTAAAAGAAGAGTTCAACTTACCAGGCGGTCTTAGTGATACTACTAAGCTACCGAGTGGTCTCCACAAAGTTCAAATTCTAGATCCAGCTACAGGCACAGGTACGTTTATCAGTACCATTATTCGCGAGATCTATAAACCATTCAAACAAAATAAGCAGGAAGGTCGCTGGCCGGCCTATGTTCACAACGATTTGTTGCCACGTATTCACGCCTTCGAGCTTATGATAGCTCCATACACCATAGCTCACTTGAGGCTGGGCATTGCATTCAGAAAAACTGGTTTTTGGAACTTTCACAGACGACTTGGAATTTACCTTACAAACTCTTTAGAGAATGATCAAAAGCATCAACTCGCTATGTCGTTTGGACTCGCAGAAAGTATCGCCGAGGAATCGAAGGAAGCAGCAATAATCAAAAACAAAACACCAGTTATGGTCGTCGTAGGTAATCCTCCATATTCAGGGATTAGCAGTAACGAAACAAAATACGCTAACAGTTTAGTAGATAGATACAAAGTCGAACCTGGAGGCAGACAAAAACTACAGGAACGAAAACATTGGCTTAATGATGATTATGTAAAATTTATTGGTTTAGCCGAAAGTATGATCGAAAAGACAGGCTCAGGAATAATCGCCATGATTACAAATAATGGATATTTAGATAACCCAACATTTCGCGGAATGCGTTGGCAATTAGCAAACACCTTCGACAAAATTTACGTGCTTGACTTGCATGGTAATACCAAGAAAAGAGAAAAAGCTCCTGATGGAAACAAGGACGAGAATGTTTTTGACATTATGCAAGGGGTAGGGGTAATACTTGCAATCAAGAATAAAGCGGTAAAGGGAAAGAACTTAGCCAAAGTCTATCATGCAGAGGTTTATGGTAAACGACCCCATAAGTTTGAGCAACTCAGTAAAACACCAAAATGGCAGGAAATCGTTCTTGATCAAAAAATGATGTACTTTGTCCCAAAGAGTATTCAAGGGGCAGAAGAATATAACCGCGGTGTAAGTGTTGATGAATTGTTTGTTATATCTAGCGTTGCCGCTGCCAGCGCATGTGATGATATTAACTTTGCCTTCCGGAAAAGCGAATTAATTGAAAGAATGAATTTTATTTCGAACAACGATGAAGCATCGATTAGAAATAAATTTGGCCTAAAACGCAAAGATTCTCGTGACTGGAAAATGAGCACCGCGAAATTGGACGTAGCTTCAAATTTTAGTGATGAAAGTGTTTATAAATCAATATATAGACCCTTTGACTTTCGATATACTTTTTATTCTGGTAACTCTCGTGGCATATATGCAAGCCCACAAAAAAAGGTAATCCAACAAATCATTAATGGGAGTATAGGTCTCGGTTATAACAGAAAAATAGAGCAAAAAAGAGATTTTGCTGACGTTTTTGTATACGATAAGTTGATGCAATATCACTCACTCTCAATTAAAGAAACAAACAGTATTGCCCCACTATATATTTACACGAAAAACGGAGAACGAACATCAAATCTTAGTCAATCAGCCGTAAATAAGTTAATGCACAATCTAAACGCTAAACCCACACCCGAAGATATCTTTGACTATGTATATGCTACATTGTACTCACCAAGCTATCGCCAAAAATATCAAGAATTTCTAAAAGACAACTATCCTAAGATAGTAATACCAAAAAGTGAAAATATTTTTAAGAAGTTAGTTAAACTAGGTAAAGAACTGAGAGAACTTCATCTTTTAGAATCCCTTAAACTCAATAAGTTTATTACTACCTATCCAGTAGCAGGTTCAGACAGTATTGAAAAACTCCCCGTTTTTATAGATGAAAAAGTTTACATAAATGACAGACAGTATTTCGGCAGTGTACCTGAAATATCCTGGAACTTCTACATAGGCAGTTACCAGCCAGCTCAAAAATGGCTAAAGGATCGCAAAGGTCGGAAGCTATCAAATGAGGATATAGAACACTATCAAAAAATCATTGTCGCTCTAGTAGAGACAGATCGTATTATGAAAGAAGTTGACAACATAATTAAGTATTAATGCATATATGCAAAGTTTAGGCATAGATCAAGAACTCAACCTTGTCGACTATCTAATCAGTCATGGTTACCCGATAGAATCAATCGTCATGGAATGGGAGCCCAAAGAACATCAGCGAGTAGACCTAGCCATTGTCGACCCCGTCACCAAAACTCCCGCCGCTATCTTTGAAGTGAAGTCAAAAACTGCTGCTGGCAGCATAGAACGAGGCATCCAACAAATAACGCAGTACTACAGAGCTATTGGCGACTCCCATCTACTGGGATACTTAGTTGTTTCATCAGGGAAGAGTAAGTTAGAATTCTACTTGGTTGACGAGAAAGGGGGTGCCAGCAAAATCAAAAAAATCCCCAGTTATGCTCTCCTTATCAACAGCGCCGTCAAAAAAGAGTGGAGAAAAATCAAGCAAGAATCCGCTCATGAAATCGACAAGTTCCATGTCACTGCCTGGACGCTAGCCGTACTACTGTTAATTGTCCTTATTCTGGATCAAGTCAGAGTATACACGCTAGACACCAACCGCCTCTTGGTCATGGGCCTCATCAGCACTCTCTTTATTGCCCCTTTTGTTGCCCGCATTAGAGTCTTTGGTATTGAGATTGACAATCTCAACTCCGACAAAAAAACTCAAACCAAAATTTAAATGATTTATATATGAAAAAACCCAGGCCGTTTCTCCTCTTTATTATTGCATCCATCTTTGCGCTTAGTTATTCCTACCTCTACTACCTCCGCCAAGATCGTCGCGTGCCTCCGACCCCGCCAGATATTTCTACCTTTGAAGAATGCGCTGCCGCCGGCTACCCAATCATGGAAACATAT
>CAZBFT010000017.1:0-12797 GCA_964491465.1 uncultured Pseudomonadales bacterium | reverse complement strand
TCTGTGCTCACCGACACCGGCGCCTTTTCTACTGCCTCCATCCCTTCCGGTGCTAGTACCGGCAAAAACGAGGATGTGGAGCTCAGGGACAATGATCCCGCACGATATCACGGCAAAGGTGTCTTAAAAGCAGTCGCCAATGTCAACAATATACTCGGGCCCAAATTAGTTGGTTTTGAAGTTTCCGACCAGGAAAAAATTGATCATCACATGATCGATCTCGATGGTACCAACAACGAAAGTAAGCTGGGAGCCAATGCCATCCTAGCCGTCAGCATCGCCTGTCTCAAAGCCGCAGCCAGTAGCTATCACCTCCCGCTTTTCCAATATGTTGCCTCCCGCTACCGCCCCGGCAGTGCACTCAAAATCCCTGGTCCTATTTTCAATCTTATCAACGGGGGCAAACATGGGGCAGGGAACTTGGATTTTCAGGAGTTCCATGTGATCCCGAGCACTCGGATGAGTTTTAGTGACGCCCTCCGCGCCGGCACCGAAACTTGGGAAAATCTCAAACAAGAATTGATCCACCGTAACGCCATCCATAGCGTGGGTGACGAAGGCGGTTTTGCCCCGAACCTTTTTACCAACGCCGACGCGCTAGAGCTCATGGCTTTGGTTATCAAAAACAGTAACTATCGCTTGGGTCAAGACTTATTCTTATCTTTAGACGTAGCCGCGGACGAATTTTACAAAGACAGTAAATATCACATCAAAGACTCACCCAAGCCTCTCTCCCGAGCCGACATGATCGAGCTATATAGTGGCTTGGTCAAAGACTACGGTCTCCTGGGGATCGAAGACCCTCTCGAGCAAGAAGATTGGGAAGGTTGGACTCAGCTCAGTCTGGCTCTCCCTGCCAGTACCATGGTCGTCGGAGATGACCTGATTACGACCAATGCTAAACGGTTGCAAAAGGCGATTGAGAGTAAAAGTTGCAATGCCGTGATAGTCAAACCCAACCAAATAGGCTCAGTTACCGAGACGATCGAGCTTATGCGTCTAGCTGCCGAGCACAACATCACCACCATTGCCAGTCACCGCTCCGGCGAAACCAATGATAGTTTCATCGCTGATTTTGCCGTCGGCATGGGGGCAGCTTATGCCAAGTTTGGCGCCCCAGACCGGGGAGAACGTGTAGCCAAGTACAACCGCCTACTCGAAATCGAAACCTATTTAAATTCGGCCAATCTGGCTAATAAAGCCTAATTCGGCTAATATAGTCTCATGCTTAAGAGTCGGGTGGTACTAATCATTCTTGACGGTTGGGGTCTTGGCCCCGACTACCCCGGTAATGCCGCCAGGTTGGCCCACACTCCCACTCTAGATATGCTCGCTACGTCTTTTCCCCACACCGAGTTATTAGCTTCAGGTGAGGCGGTAGGACTACCCAAAGGAGAAGACGGCAATACCGAAACCGGTCATCTCAACATCGGTGCCGGCCGAATCGTATATCAGGATTTGCCGCGGATCAACATGGCCATCGCCTCCGGAGCTTTTTTTCAAAATAAGTCTTTTCTTCAAGCCGTCGCCCATGTCCAAAAGAATCAGTCTTGCCTCCATCTTCTAGGTTTAATCGGTCAGGGCGGGGTCCACTCTGTTAATGAGCACCTTTACGCCCTGTTGCGCTTTGCCAAAGAGCAAAAGCTGACCCAAGTATATCTTCACCTGATTACCGACGGCCGCGACTCACCTCCGACAAGCTCACCGATCTACTTGGCCGAAGTCCAGCACGAAATCGAGGAAATCGGTGTGGGCAAAATTGCGTCCGTCATGGGTCGCTACTACGCGATGGATCGTGACCACCGCTGGGAACGGATCCAAGTCGCCTACGACGCCCTACTTAACGAGTCAGGTCAACCTTGTCCAGACTTGCTCGGCGAAATAGCCAAGCGTCACTCGCAGCAAGAAACCGACGAATTTATCAAGCCAATCCAAATCGCTGGAACAAAGCGAATTCAAGACAACGACGCCGTCATTTTCTTTAATTATCGCATCGACCGCCCCCGTGAACTCACCCGGGCTCTCTGCATCCCCTCCGCCGATTTTGCTCGTCAAAAAGAGTCCTTTGATCCTTACACCATTAAATACCAGGCTTCTCACCTCGCTACCTCATCCACCGTATCAGGCGGATTCACTCGCGCCAAAATCCTCAGCAACCTCTGTATGGTCACCATGACGGAGTACGACAAAAATACCCCAGTCCTAGCAGCCTTCCCCCCAGAGTTTGTCGAGATGCCGCTCTCCCGGGTGATCGCGCTTTCCGGCCGCCGTCAGCTCAAGCTCTCCGAAAGCGAAAAAGAAAGATTTGTCACTTACTACTTCAACGGCCAGCGCGAGCTGCCTTTCCCGGGTGAAGACAAAAACATCACTCCCTCACCCAAAGTAGCTACCTACGACCTCAAACCCGAGATGTCAGGAGCAGAACAAACACAAAAACTACTCGCTGCGGTCGAAAGCAATCTTTATGACCTAATTGTCATCAACTACGCCAATCCTGATATGGTCGCCCATACCGGCGACCTCCAGGCTAGTATCAAAGCCTGCGAATTTGTCGACGGCTGGATGCGCCAGATTTACGACCGGGTCATGCGCGACGAAAGTTGGAGCATGCTCGTAACCGCCGATCATGGCAACGTCGAAGAATTGATCAACCTAGAGACAGGGAACAAAGACACCGAGCACAGCGCTTTTCCCGTTCCGCTCATAGTCGCTGGTCGTCGCTTCCTTAACGCCGCCAAAAAGCTCAGCCGCGGGAGCCTCTGCGACGTTGCCCCTACTATCCTCAAAATCATGGATCTCGCCAAACCCGCCAGTATGTCCGGGAGAAGTCTACTATAAGTAAAAGGGTAACTAGGTAATTGGGTAACTGCTTTTGCACTCCCAATTACTCCCTTACTCAATTACTCAATCATTTTTCACACATAATAACGAGCACAAGTTCCCCCTTCACTGGTTTCTCCGCATACTTAATTAATAACTCGCTCACCGTCCCCTCCACTCTCTCCTCAAACTGCTTGGTTAGCTCACGCAGGAGCACGCAATGTACTTCTCCCATCACGGCTTTGATCAACTCCAAATCTTTTGTCAGTCGGTGTGGCGAAACATATAAAACAAGCCTCCCCGTCCCCAATTTCTCTAGCATCTCCTTACTCGCCACTAAAATCTTACTCGCCTTGCCGCTCGTCTTTGGCAAAAATCCGGTATACACCGTCACTTCGCCGCCGATCCCAGAGTAGGGCAGGGCCGTCGTCAGGGCCGTCGGCCCAGGCACTACCGTCACAGGCAAGTTTTGATCCAAACATGCTCTAATCGCCCGATATCCTGGGTCAGATATCGCCGGCATCCCGGCATCACTCACCAATCCTACTTGTTTACCGCTGGTTACCATGACCACGACTTCTGCACTAGTCCTCGCCTCATTAAACTCATTATATGGGATATACCTCGGTTTATTCTTTATCAAGCCCTTTTCAATCAAATGATTGATCAACTTTGCCGTCACTCTCGAGTCCTCGCAAAAAAGTACTTCCACTCTACCCAAAACCTCAATCGCGCGCAAAGTAATATCGCCCAAGTTCCCGATCGGCGTCCCAATTACGTATAGTCCTCCCTCACTCATGCTTCAACCATTTCTTAACCAGTGGGACCAGCATTGGCACCACGCTTATGCCCACTATTCCCAATACTACCAACGAAAAGTTCTCTTGCACAAATGGGATATTCCCAAAAAAGTAACCCGCCAAAGTCGCCACAAGCACCCAGGAAATTCCGCCGATTACGTTAAAGCTGATAAATTGGCCATAATGCATACGTCCGATCCCTGCCACAAACGGAGCAAAAGTCCGCACAATCGGGACAAACCTAGCTAAGATAATAGTCTTCCCCCCATGCTTCTCAAAGAATTTTTGTGTCTCTTCGATATGCTCTTTTTTGATCGGAACTCTCGGATTATCCACCAATTTTTGCCCAAAAAAATGCCCGATCCAGTAGTTGGCGGTGTCACCCGCGATGGCCGCCACTATCATCAGCGCTAGGACTAGCCAAAGGTTTAGACTACCTAGAGCCGCGAACGCTCCCGCGGCAAACAACAAAGAGTCTCCGGGCAAAAAAGGCACAAACACGAGACCTGTTTCCACAAAGATGATGGCAAACAAAATGGCATATGTCGCCAACCCATAAGCCAGGATAATGGCTCCCAAATGCACATCAATATGCAAAATGAAATCAATCAGTTGCGACAGCATTTGTCTATTATTGCCCAAATCGGCGTACAAGTCCAACGACAGTTCCCTGTACCGTTACGTTCTTGGCATAAATGGGCTTCATGGTGCTGTTGGCCGGCTCCAGGCGTATTCTAGTCGCCTCACGGAAAAACTTCTTCAGTGTCGCCAAGCCATTGTCCAAAAGAGCCACGACGATCTCTCCATCTCTCGCCTCCTTTTTTTCTTCAATCACCACAAAATCTCCATCCAGTATTCCCTCGTCAATCATCGAATCTCCCCGCACCTGCAATACAAACGAGCGCTTCTTGCCCGACAACATCGAAGATGAAACCTTAAGACTCGCATTTGGGTCAGTCATCGGCTGTATCGGACTCCCCGCCGCAATATACCCAAGTATTGGCAGCTCTACTCCATCAATCATATTCCCCAATTTATTGTCGATCAGCTCCAGACCACGCACTGCCCCCTCATACTTGCGTATCACGCCCTTTTTGACGAGCGACTGCAAGTGTTCGTGTACCGTAGCCAGCGAAGATACTCCCAAGCAGTCGGCGATTTCCTGCAGGGTAGGGGATGTGCCAAATTTTTGGATGTATTGGCTAATAAAATCAATGATCTGCTTTTGCCTTCGGTACAATGTAATTGGCATATCTTTTCCTTTCTTACTCTATTACTCAATTACTTTATTACCCTGATTCTAGGGTACCCGAATATTCCCCGCATGTCAATACGGCCAAGTCCTGATGTGCTAATCTAATTCCTATGCGAACTATTTTGTCACTAATTATCTTTGCTTTGGTTTTGTTCCTCGCGCCTTTTACCTCAATAGCCATCGCCGCCGGCGAATTTACCACCGACTACGACTCCACTTACTCTTTTGATGCTCACGGTCTCGCCGAAGTGAACCACGAAATTAAACTCAAAAATAACTTAGCTCACATCTTTACAACCGAGTACACCTTTAGTTTGGGCAGCAGCCATGCCAGTCGGATCACTACCCGTGTCAACAATGTCTCCGTTCCGGCTACCGTTAACGACTCGTCCGGCTCATCAGTCGTCAAATTGGTTATTCCCCATCCCACAATCGGTCTGGGCGGTGTGACCACGATCAACATCAGCTACATCAGCGACAATCTCTCTCAACTGGTTGCAGGGACTGTTTCGCTCAACATCCCGCGAATTAGCCGCGGCAACGAAGCCAACTCCATGATTCGCCGGGTCCGGGTACCGGATAGTTTCCCTACGCTACTCCTTAGCTCTCCCACTGGATCAGTTATAACCAGCGGCGATGGCTACGTCGAATATACCTTTGACAACCGTGACCAGAACTTGAGTATATTGTTTGGCAGCCTCGCTACTTACAGTCTCGATCTTACTTACCAGATCCACAATCCAACCCTGGAAGAGAGCGATACCGAGATCGCCCTCCCCCCCGATACCCCCTATCAGCAGATGATCCTAGACGAACTTTCTCCTTCGCCACTCGTCATCCATCTTGATGCGGACGGAAACTGGCTGGCACGGTACCGTCTCAAAGCACAAGAAAGGATGGTCGTCCAAGCCCGTCTGTTTGCCCAAATTTCGCCGTTGCCGGAATTTTTTGATCCGGCCGAACACAGTTCTAAGCTCCTCTCCGCCAAAGACTATTGGGACACTCGCCAAACCGAAATTGTCGGTCTCAGCCGGCGGCTGGCCTCTCCACTTAATTTCTACAACTACTTAGTCGATTCCTTTACCTATGACTTTGGACGTATTGGTATAGGGGCAAAACGTCTAGGCGCTGCCTATGCTCTCAGCCATCCTACCGAGGCACTTTGTACCGAATTTACCGACACTTTCGTCGCTCTGGCTAGGAGCAGTGGAATCCAGGCTCGCGAAATCAATGGCTATGCTTACTCAGATAACCTCGAGCTGCGTCCCCTGGGAACCGGGACAGACGTTCTTCATGCTTGGCCTGAATACTACGATGCCGCAAGTAATCTTTGGATAGCTGTCGATCCAACCTGGGGCCACACCACCGGCGGGGTAGATTACTTCCGCAAACTTGACTTTTCTCATATTACCTTTGTCCGCCATGGGCTCGAATCCGCCTATCCCTTGCCCGCCGGCGTCTATCGTGCCGAAGGCAGTGGTCAGCTGGTCCAGGTGACTCCCGTGACTGAGTTGCCAGCCAAAACCCAAACCTTGAGTCAAAATACCGACAACGGCAAACTCCAAATCATCAACACCGGGAACATTGCCCTGATTAATTATCCCGTGCCCGGGCACGACAATCTCCGGATACCCTATCTCCCCCCCCTGGGCGTCTACACCAACAACTTGACGCCTCCTCAGGCATCGCTAACAAAGTACTGGCCTTGGGCGCTCGGAAGTCTCCTCGCATTGGTACTTATCCTCACTGTGATAAGATTGAGTCATGCGTACTCTCATCGTTAAAATTCTCGCCACCATGGCTAGTTTTTACGCCGCCTCTTATTTGGTGACAGGCTTTCATATTGACTCCACTCTCTCCGCCTTTCTCACCACTTCCGTTGTCTTCTTTCTCTTCAATTTGTTGGTCTCACCAGTGATCAAACTACTCCTGCTTCCCGTCAATTTGCTCACTCTCGGGCTTTTTCGCTGGATCGCTTCTGTGATTGTTTTGTATTTATTCGATCTTGTGAGTAGCGGTATCAACATCTCGGCTTACCACTTTGCTGGTGCTCACAACACCCTGATCGCTCTGCCCGCACTCAACCTAAGTCTTTTCTGGGTCTTGGTCATATGTTCCTTCATTATGAGTTTAACTTATGGTTTGGTTACCAAACTATTTTCAGCGGAGTAAACTATGAACTTATTGTTAATTATTCAAATCCTTGTTTCGCTCGCTCTCATCACCGTGATCGTACTTCAAGCCAAAGGGACCGGCCTGGGACGAGCCTTTGGCGGAACATCTTATCACGCCAAAAGAGGGATGGAAAAAACCCTTTTTTACGCCACCATTTTCCTAGCCATAGTCTTCGTTGGCTTGGCTATGATTATCGCTTTTTAAGGTATGTTTAAAACTCTTCGCCGCTACTATTGGGTCACGGGTATGTTTATCCGCCGTCACCTAGCGATCATCACCCGAACCACCGCTATTGTTCTGACTGCAATCACCGTTTTTTTTCTCTTCGCCCGTTATCTTCCTACCCCCAAGCAAACCGTCAAAATTGCCAAAACTGGCAAATTCACCGTCGAGTCTATTCCCTCAGATATTCAGGCCAAAATTAGCCGTGGATTAGTCAGCTTGGACGATAGCGGGCTACCTCAGCCAGCCCTTGCCGCAAGTTGGGATGTCCAAGATGACGGGAAACTCTATACCTTTTACCTCACACCCAATCTCCACTGGTCCGATGGCTCCCCCGTTGTCGGCAGTGACTTGGCCTACAACTTTGCCGAAGTTGAAACCAATGCAACCGAAAACACCGTGACTTTCCGCCTCAAAGAGCCGTTTTCCCCATTTTTCTTTGCCGTGAGCCGCCCAGTTCTCAAAAATAATCGGCTAGGGGTAGGGGAGTATCGCCTCACTAAGACCAAAGTCGTCAACGGCGTCCTCCAATCTTTGACGATCGAATCCGATACAGTCCGTGAAATATACAAATTTTATCCCACCGAGACCGCCGCTCTCACGGCTTACCGGTTGGGGGAAGTAAATCAAGTCGTCGATCTCTCCTTAGTGCCACCCGATATGACGAAAGACAATAGCACCGTAGTTTCGGCCGACACCCACATCCCCAAAATCGCCGCCATTTTCCTCAACAACAACGACAGCACGCTAAGCAGCAAGTCCACCCGTCAAGGATTAGCCTATGCCATTTCCGACAAGTCTTTTGGCGGGACCCGCGCCCTCTCCCCCATCAGTAAAACATCCTGGGCTTACAACGATTTAGTCAAAGACTATGAATTCGACGCTGAACGTGCCAAAACTCTGTTTGACCAAGACGTACAAACCCCAGAAGGCGTCCACCTAGAACTCAAAACCATGCTCCCATACCTCGACATCGCCGAAAAAATTGCTGATGACTGGCGCCACAACTTGAAGGTCCAAGTCGACGTCAAAGTGGTCTCGGGCGCCAGTAGCGATTACCAAATGATCCTGGCCGACTATGCCCCCCCTGCCGATCCCGACCAGTACACCATTTGGCATAGTACCCAAGCTACCAATTTTACCCACTACAGCAGTCTAAAAGTTGACAAGCTCTTGGAGGACGGCCGCCGCACGAACGACCCCAAGCTCCGCAAAGAAATTTATCAGGATTTTCAGCGTTTTTTACTCGAAGACTGTCCCACCATTTTCCTTTTTGACACCTCTAGCTACGCCCTCTCCCGCAAATCTCTAATTTAGCGTCTACTTTCCGCAAAATTTACTATTTGAGTGCACAGCCCAACCGAATCAGGATTGGCCAAAACTACTCCACCATCATGTCCATAATAAGACCATCCTAAATATCCAAACCAAGCGATGCCCAATTCCTTTCCATACCAAATTATATACACTGGCGGGCCTTCCCGGCCATCTTGCGGCAAAACCCCAACCTCCTCCACATCAGCCATAAAACTAGGCAAATTGTCACGTCCACCACTCCCTGGGTATATTTCCCGACCCTGCTCCCTAAAACTCCTGACAATCTCAGTCCTATCCACTTCACCATCATAGACCTATCGCCAAATTGAGCGGGCAACGAGACTCGAACTCGCGACCTCTTCCTTGGCAAGGAAGCGCTCTACCAACTGAGCTATGCCCGCAACACTTACCGTAGAATTATACTGCATACTCCTCTTTCCCTCTACCTTCTTATCTCTTTCTTACCTTTTCCGATATTGATTCTACATACTCTGGCGGTATCTTTACCTTACTTTAACCATATTTGTTATCAGTAAAGGAGGTGACCAATATGGCTGACTTACTCAAACAGATTGCGGCATTCCTATTTGCCGCTCAAGAAGACGAAGACACGTAAATCCAGACATGTTCCCAATAGACACAGCAGGAAACCGCAGGGCGTTTCCTGCATTTTGTCGTGTCGGGGTGCCCAGACTCGAACTGGGGGTCTCCTCGTCCCAAACGAGGCGCTCTACCATCTGAGCCACACCCCGGGTTTAATTTACCCTGAGCGAACGTCGAAGGGTGCCGAGAGTGGGGATCGAACCCACATGAGGTCACCCTCACAAGTTTTTAAGACTTGAGCGTATGCCATTCCGCCATCTCGGCTAATTACCTTTGTATTTTACCTTGTTTATCCCTCGATGAGTAGATTGGAGGCTGTGGCAGTTAGGACAAAGGATCCTTAAATTGTCTAACCTATTATCTCTGTGGTCACCATTAATATGGTCTAGTTCTACAGGCACTCTTCCATCTGGCGTCGTTACTGCCCAACCACACAACTCACACTTCGGGAATTTCAATTTTTCTCTAAATAATCTAAGTTTGACTTTGTAGCTCTGAAAATCAGAGTTTGCAGTCAAAAGGTCAACGAGTGATAAAGCTTTTCTAGGATGAAAATGACCATCAATATTCCAACCTTTTCCAGTAAAATGTTCAGTATTGAATCCCAATTTCTTTATGTATTTCGAAATCTGATTGTAATTTCCTCCTACAGGCTTCAATCCCAAGAATATTAATACTTGCCTCACGCTCCTTGATTTTTGTATTGCAATCTTCAAAGTCTCATCTGTCCAAGATCTAGTTCTCATGTTAGAACCAAAAAGTGATACACAAACAAATAGTACACCATTAAGACCCTTGTCAAAAGCCCTGATATAATTACTTTATTGCTCCAGTAGCTCAGTCGGATAGAGCAACTGCCTTCTAAGCAGTAGGTCGGAGGTTCGATTCCCCCCTGGGGCACTTATTTTTTTATATATTTTGTAGTAACATCTATCCATGTCCAACACCATCAACATCACCTTACTCATCCTTGTTGTCGTCCTCATTGGCTGGGTTCTCATCAAGCCTACTGCTCGCACTTCTACCCCTGCTCCGTCTGCCGAATTATCAAATACCCAGGAATCAAGTCCTATGCCGTCATCTAATAAGAAACAATACAAACAAGCCGAACAAGTTACCAAACAAGGCAAATCCTACACCGCCACCCTAACTACCAGCGCCGGCGATATCACCATCGCACTAAGTCAAGACACCCCAATTACCACCAACAACTTTGTCTTTTTGGCTCAAGATAATTTTTACGATGGTGCCATTTTCCACCGGGTAATCCCTGGTTTTATGATCCAGGGAGGCGATCCCACCGGCACCGGCATGGGTGGACCCGGTTACAAATTTGCCGACGAGAAATTTAGCGGCGAGTACAAAAGGGGAGTCGTGGCCATGGCCAACAGCGGTCCCAATACCAACGGCAGCCAGTTCTTTATCATGCACGCCGACTACGCTCTCCCACCCAACTATGTGATCTTTGGCCGCGTCACTAGTGGGCTCGATGTCGTAGACAAAATTGCTACTGGCAAAACTGGCGCCAGCGATCGGCCAGTTGAGCCGGTCCAAATCAACTCGGTAGAAATAAAAGAGAAATAATATGAATCCAGCAGAGCTTCAAGCTATTGCCGAACAAATAGCTACCAATCGTGGGGTACCATTAGATGCTGTTCTGGCACGACTGAATTTGGTATTACAAGCCTCCACAGTACCTGAAATGCTTCTTCCAGATGGTAGTCTAAACCCAGCTTGGGTGCAAACCACAGATTTTGATAGTAATACTTGGAATCGTCATAAGTTGCTTAAACTTATTCCTAAATAATAGGAAAATATTTGACTACGACAAATCTCGGCAAATTCCAGCACTACACTACCTCTCTCGCTGCCGCCATCGCCTTTGTAACGTCCCAACCCACACTCCCTACTACTCCAACTGCCAACACTGCTCAAACTACAACACCTTTCTTGAACAAATCCGAACTCAAAGGCAAAAGTGATCTTGAGCGCGCCAGTCTGGTCTGGTCCCGCTATGGTCATCTCATCCATGCCGCCGCCGCCGAGTATGATCTGGATCCCAATTTAATTTTTGCTACCATCATGGTCGAAAGTGGGGGCGATACCTATGCCATTCGCCAGGAACCGCGCATCCACGACGCCAGTTACGGACTCGGCCAGCTTCTCTACGGTACCGCTCGCGGCCTTGGCTATCGTGGTCAACCCGAAGGCCTTTTTGATCCCAAAACCAATATCAATCTAATCGCTCAATATCACAAACGCAACTTTGATCGTTATACCGAGCTCAACCCCGTCGAGTTAACTACTACCTACAACACCGGTTCTCCTTACAAACGTCCTCACCCCGGTCACTTGGCCAAATTTAACAAATGGTACCACTCATTAGCCAACATGGAGGTAGATTTGACATGAAAAGTGACAAAGTCCCGACAGAATTATCACGACAACCAAACGAAAAGTCAGACTTACAGGAACATCTCGCGCAACACGCCCAAAAGATTGCCAATGTCATGCTCGCTCTACGTGAGTTTGAGTTACAGAAAAAGAGTAGGGACTGATATAATATCCCGTGACCTCTAAAAATTGTGGTGGGTGTAGCGAGCACATCAAGTGACTACGTCACTTGAGAAATGCCTCCAGATACGAAGTAATCTGGGAGGCCAGTTGGTTACCTGCCCGCAATACTTCGCCCGCCTACAACGTTTCACGTAGTGATGCGGGCAGGTATAGCGATGTAGGCGGGGAGCGCGTCAATATCCCAAGTTTGAGTTATAATATCCCTGACCTCTAGAAATTGTGGTGGGTGTAGCTCAGTTGGTTAGAGCGCGTCCCTGTGGAGGATGAGGTCGCCGGTTCAAATCCGGTCACCCACCCAAATCAATTTTCCTCAAGAGAGACTATATCAAAATATCCCAACCCATGACCGGAAATAGAACCCCTGTTATCATTAAGTTATGACTCCCGATCAATCCAAATTATTGGAACAAAACCACAGAACTCAACAAGAAATAGCCCATGCTGTAACAATTGCTAGGCATAAATTACTGTTGAATACCCACGACAATACGGTAAGGGAAGACGAAACGTCAAAAGATTATATTAAGAGGAAGTGGCACGGTTACTGTGTACAAGCGGGTATTATCGCTGCACACGATTTAGCAAAAAACCATTCATCAGAATTCTCTCATATCCTACTATTATCTAGTCATGGAGAAGAGGGTGACTACTCTGGAGCATTTGGTGACCCAGAATATATTGGCCACTTAGTATGTATATGTCGCAACAACGAAGGTGACTGGGTATCTATCTCACCAACCACTTACAGCGAAGACAATCCTGAGGATACAGCTGACAGCATACACCTAGAAAACTCGCTATCAGCAATTCTTTCGTATCTAGGCACAGCTTTTGGAGGACAGTGGCCATCAGAAGCAGAAATATTTGCAAACTACCAACAACCAGCAATCCATGAAGATACAAATTCAGAGACAGATGGCTCTCTTGCGCTAAAAGACACTATTCATTTACTACAAGCTACTTGGGTTCAAAAAGAACCTAGCACCACGCTTACCTCTTATAAGAGTTTGCCAGTTTCACGGGAAATT
>CAZBFT010000016.1:5886-13052 GCA_964491465.1 uncultured Pseudomonadales bacterium | reverse complement strand
CAGGATGAGGATGCCCCCGCCGATAAATCCCAGCTCCTCTCCTGTCACGGCAAAAATAGAGTCGGTGGTGGCCTCGGGCAGATACTCGTATTTTTGGCGGGAGCGGCCGATCCCCACCCCAGTCACCCCGCCGGAACCCAAAGCAAGAAGTACTTGGCGGATATGGTAACTACTCCCCTGCGGATCGTGAGTAGGATCCAGAAATGTCTTGACACGATCCAAACGATAAGGTTCGAAGGCAATGAGGACTACGGCGGCCAGTAGTCCCATGGCGCCGAGCGTAATAAAGTGGCGGAGAGGATACCCCGCCAAGAAGTACATGGCTAAAGCCAATAAGACCACGACGATCGTGGTGCCCATGTCAGGTTCGAGCATAATCAGCCCGCCAGTCATCGCGATGAAAAAGCTGAACTGGGACAACGTCACCTTTTTGACCCTGAGCCACAGGGAGAGATAAATGACTTCGATGAGCTTGATCATCTCGGCCGGCTGGAGCTTGACTCCTGGGAGGATGAGCCAACGCCGGGCCCCAAGGACTTTGGTGCCGATGCCTGGGATGGCAACCAGGGCCAGCAGTACGATGCCTCCGAGAATGGCTAGCGGTGCCAGTTTGGCAAAGAGCTTGGGTGGCAGTCGACTAGTGATGCCGGCGACAATTAATCCGAGAAGAGACCATTTGAGTTGTAAATTGACAAAGTACCATTTGCTGCCAAAGTCACGGGCCGCTTCGGCCACACTGGCGCTGTAAATCATAATCAGGCCAAAACCGAGCAGAATGATGGTCATGGCAAAGATGCGGGATGAGAGCGAGAGGGTGATGCGGCGCATAGATTTTAGATGATAGATGCTAGATACTTGATTTTAGGTTTCTGATGCAGTCATTAAACTGGCGGCCACGGTCAAACTCGTTTTGGAAAAGATCAAACGAGGCAAATCCAGGCGACAGTAGGACGTTCTCGCCGGAAGCGGCGTGGCGGGTGGCCAAATTGACAGCAGCCTGCATCGTATCAACCTGCCCCAAAATTTTGGGCGAGGCATGGGTTTTGAGACGTGTTACAAAGTCAGTGAGGTGACGGCCGCCAAGGATCACGATTCCTTTCACTAGATCATTTTTACTGATCAATTCGCTTAGTTCTGTGTACGGAAGGTTTTTACTTTCCCCCCCGCAAATCAGGATAAAGGGAGAGGTTTGAGCTTGGATTGCTTTGATCGCGGCGACGGGAGTGGTGGCAGTAGTGTCATTAATGTAACCGATATTATTGATCGTGGAAACTAGTTCTTGGCGGAATGGCAGTCCGTGAAAAGACTGTACAACCTGCTTGCACATGGATTCTGAAATCCCGAGAGTTCGTCCAACCCCAAGCATGGCGGCGATATTTTCGCGATTATGTAAACCCGGAAGAGGAGTTTCCCAGCCGTCAACCGACGAGGCAGAGTATGAGCGGGTCTGACCGGTAGAAATTCGGGAGATAACGAGGGCGCCGGGGTTATCGTGGTTGAACAAAGTCACATCGCTCGGATTTTGATAGGCGACAATAGCCTCTTTATCGTGTTGATAAGTATCCATGTCGGGGTAGCGGTTGAGGTGGTCAGGATAAAGATTGGTGATGACAGCAATCCCTGGTGAGACATGTAAATCGTGAAAATTGTGCAACTGAAAGGATGAAAGTTCGAGAACGGCGTATTTTTTGCCCTTTTCTTGGTCAAACAACGCTAGGCCAGAGGTGCCGGGGATGTTGCCGCCGGTAATAATTTGACCAGGGTAAGCCTG
The DNA here is from genome assembly GCA_964491465.1 of uncultured Pseudomonadales bacterium. Classification (GTDB taxonomy): domain Bacteria; phylum Patescibacteriota; class Microgenomatia; order UBA1400; family UBA12108; genus UBA12108. Next base: position 11,281 of record CAZBFT010000016.1, on the reverse strand, counting down.
CTTAAGGAGCGCGGCGATAAGCGCGGTCGTAGTGGATTTACCGCGAGTACCAGTCACGCCAATGACGGGGATGGAGGCATATTTTACATAGAGAGCAATGCTGGTAATGACCGGCTTGCCCGCAGCGCGGGCTTGGAGAATAAGTGGATGATCATCCGGTACGGCCGGATTTTTGAGAATAAGGTCAGCCCAATCTATATCGGCTGGATTGTGGGAACCCAAAGATAAGAGAGTGTCTGACTGGAGAGAATCCGGCTTGAGCCCGAGTTGAGCTGCGCTCTGCTGGTCGGTGGCTTTGACAACAAACCCATGTGAAGCCAACCAATTGGCGTCGCCCACTCCCCCACCCTGACGACCCAAGCCAAAGACGAGAATTTTTTTGCCGGCGAAATATTCAGCAATATTCATAAATAATGCTCAGACTGCTGTTTTAATCTTACACTACTCTGGGTGGAGAGGAAGGTTATTGTAGCGGGTATATGGTAGTTGGTAGTTGGGAGTGATTTTTTCACTTGGGAGGCTACGGCGGGGGATGGATCGACAATGACGCTAGTCGGAAAATACTCCTGGATAAGGGGCGCAATGAGTGGGTAGTGGGTGCAGGAGAGTCCAATGGCACTTGGATCCGCAAGATCTGTGTGAGCACGGGAGAGGATTTGGTGGATTTGGGGTAGATCATCGTGCTCGATGGCGGAGGCTAAGCTAGTAGGTGTGTAATAACGAATGTGATCACCATGAGTATCTTTGAGTTCGCTGGCACGTGCTGAGCTAATGGTGGTAGTAGTACCCCAAATGACGGGATCGGGATAAAGGCTAATAGGCTTGGTGACTGGTTCGACGCCGATCACGGGACAAGATAAAAGAGAACGGACTCGGTCAATCGCCGAAACAGTACCGGTATTACAGGCGATGACAACGGCCAGGGGGGAACTGCGGGCAAAACAGCGGGCCAAAGTCGTGAGCCGCGACTTGAGCCAGGTGACTGATTTGTCGCCGTAGGGAAAGTGTAGTTGGTCCGCAAAGTAAGTAATGGGAACCGGTAAGTTCAAAAGGTGACGTAAAATACTAAAGCCACCAATGCCAGAATCAAAGATGATGAGTTGATGAGACCTCATAACAACGCTAACCAGAGCCCAAACACGGCCAAAACAATGCCAGCCAGCCAACTACGTGTGACGATTTTGGGCTCTTCCCAACCAATGGATTGAAGCCAAAGATGGAATGGAGAAAGGGGAAGTAACCGGCGCCCCAGGTATTTTTTACCAAACATTTGGATTGTGCTGGTACTGATTTCGAGAATAAAGATTCCGCCGATGATACACACAGCAATAATCTTGCCTAGGAGTAGCCCAATCACGGCCAAAACGGCCCCAAAAGAGAGTGCCCCGACATCACCCAAGTGGATACGAGCAGGATATGTATTGAAGTAGAGGAAAGCCAAGAGCCCTCCGAGCCACAAAGCAAGAAAAAGGCTAATAGGCGTGTCAAGAATAGAGGCCGCAAGGATGATCAACGCAAAAATGGTGATCATGAGTAGGCCTGGGGCTAAACCATCGAGTCCGTCGGTCACATTGACCGCGTTACTAAAACCGGTAATGATCAATGCCGTAAGCGGTACAAAGAAGAATCCCAGATTGACTACCCCGAGATAAGGGACGTTGATGATGCTGATTCCCATAGTATGGTAGAGATAATAACCAATTCCCAAACCTAACACCAGTTGGCCGACGAGTTTGGCCCTCCAGGAGATACCGACTTTGCGAGGACCGGTGCCAAAGAATTTCATAACATCGTCGTAGAGCCCTAGCAGGCCATAGAGGACAAAAGTGGCAAAAATGACGTTGACTTCCATTTGGTAAGAATAAACGCTCCCAATTTGGGCTCCAACCAGGCGCAGCATCCCGGAAACACCGACAAATAAGAGGACGGTGGTAAGGATAATGAGGAGACCTCCGCCGACGGGGATGCCGGCTTTCTTTTTGTGCAAACGGTTAAATACGGAGTTGACTGTGCCCATAAAATCGGCAGTTGCTCTGGCGGGTTTTTGGAATTTGAGCTGATAAAGCAAATCGATAAAAGGAATGATGAGTGCGGCGTTAATCGTAAAACTGAAGAGGAGAAAACCAAGAATAGTGGCCATAAGTTAGATTATAGAGGCTAGATTCTAGATGCTAGGAATAAATTGTAATAATTTGGGAATGAACACAATTAAGCCGATGATGGCGGCGAAGATGGCAGTGAGGAGGACCGCGCCGGCGCTCACGTCTTTGGCGTGACCGATAAATTCACGGTGTTCAAGAGTTATGCCGTCGGCCAAAAATTCAATCGAGGTATTGATCATTTCGGCAAGCATGACCAGCATGATGACAAGAAGTAAATCGAGAATTTGGTCGAGGGAAATCTGTAGGGCGACTGCGGCAAAGAGGACGAGTGAACCGATGGCGAAGTGGACGCGGAGATTGGCTTGGGTGATAATAGCGGTCCAGATTCCGCGGAAGGCGTTGAGAAAGGAAATGGTATGGCGGTGCATGGGGCTAGTATATCGTATATAGCGATTAGTACATAGCCATCTGGGGGAAAGAGATTAGAACCGGGTGATGTTGGCGGACCCACCAACGCCTTCGCTGCGGCGGGCACAGGAGATTTTGTTAGGAGGTAATTCTTTCAATCTTGGCTGATAAATTCGTTAATCTTTCATCAAAGTTTTCGTAGCCGCGGTCGATAAGCTCGACATTGTGGATCACACTCTCGCCTTGAGCCAAGATGGCTCCCATAACGAGCGTAGCCCCGCCGCGCAGGTCGGGGACGGTTAGCTCACATCCTTTGAGCTGGGTCGGGCCGGTGATGCGAGCGGCGTGAGGGTAACTAACGCGTTCGGGGTAATTGAATTGGTAAAAACTCACTGGGTCGATAGGTTTGGGATCAAAATACTCGATCTTGGCGCCCATTTGAACCAATTGGTCGGTGAAGGCAAGCCGGTGTTGGGTCACGGCCTCTACCACGGTCGAAACCCCTTCCGCTTGAGTCATCATCGTAGTCCAGAGAGGTTGCCAGTCGGTCATAAAGCCGGGCTCAGGTGCTGTCACCAGATCGGTGGCGTGCAGGGGAGTGTCGTACCAAAAGCGAATGCCGTAATCAGACACTTCGTATTTCGCGCCAATCGCGGTTAATTTATCAAGGAAGGCCGAGAGGTGCCGGGGATCGGCCCCTTCGATAATGACGTCCCCGCGGGTAGCTATCGCCATAGTGGCATAACTGACCGCCTCATTGCGGTCGCTCATCACGTAGTGAGTCGCGCCGTGTAGTTGTGATACTCCATCTATCACGATGTTTTCACCTGACCTCTGGACGTGTGCACCCATGGCGCTAAAAAAAGTGATGAGATCGTCAATTTCGGGCTCAAGTCCAGCGTTCTCGATCACGGTCCGTCCCTGGGCCAGGACGGCAGCAATGATCAGGGCCTCGGTACCTGTGTGTGACTTTTTTTCGAAACCATAGGTTGCCCCGTGGAGCCCATGAGGCGCATTCATTTCGATACCATCGTCATTACAAACAACTTCGGCACCCATGGCACGCAGTCCGTCTAGATGGCGCTCGATCGGGCGGTCGCCGAGAGAGCAGCCCCCGGGCAAGGGGATAATAGCTCGACCTTTTTTGTTCAGCAAAAGTCCGGCAAAGAGGGTCGCGGCGCGGGTTTTCTCACCCGTAAACTTGGGAATAGTATCGGTACTTAAGCCGTTGCCGACGATGTAAACCGTGTTATCTCCCGGCCGGCTACATTTGACGCCAATGGCTTCGAGGGTCTTGAAAGTGACATCGACGTCACCAATTTGGCTCATGTTGAGCAATCTGGACTCCCCTACCCCACAAGCGGCAGCAATCATCAATTTGAAGCTGGCATTTTTGGCCCCGCCTAAACGGACTGCGCCCTTAAGGGGAGTACCACCAATGATCTTAAAACTAGTCATGCAAAGCGATTGTAACGGAGAAAATTAGTTTTGGCCAATTATGATGACCTCTTCGATTAGACTCACACCGTACCTTGATTTGATCTCGGCTTTGAGCTGACTCGTAAGATTGACCACATCAGAACTCGTGGCGGCACCATTATTGACGATAAAGTTGGCGTGGACGGAGCTGACTGAGGCACCGCCGACGGACAAGCCTTTGAGTCCGGCCTTGTCGATCAAGTAGCCAGCGGAAGTGGTGGGTAAGCCGAGCCGCATTTTGTCGGCGAGGCTGATATTTTTGAACATGCAGCCGGAACTGGGTAGTCCGAGCGGCTGGGTGGTAGCACGACGTTTTACCGCGGCGTTGGCAATTTCCCATAACTTGGTTTTGTCCCCTCTTTTCAGCAGAAATGAGGCATTTAGAATAACTTCTTTGGTCTTGTGAAAGATGCTGTAGTCGTAAGCAAACTGAAGTTCTTTTTGAGTATATTTTTTGATCTTTCCCTCGACATCCAGAACTTGAACTTCGATGATGTGATCGCCCCACAATTTGTCCAAGTGGTGGGAGTTGTTGTAAACTGCGCCGCCGACACTGCCTGGTAAGCCCAGCATTTCTTCGAGGCCGGACAGTCCTTGGTCGAGGGAATAACGGATCAAGAGATTGGCCGGAACACCAGAGTCGGCTTGTACAATGGCTTCTTTGAGATCTAGTTTGCCTTTGTCGACACCCCCGGCAAAGCCTTTGAGCTGAATTCCGCTGGTTTTATTTTTGATGACGAGACCGCGGAAGCCGGCATCGGAGACGAGGACGTTGCTCCCGCCGCCTAAAACGAGATACGGCAGCTTACTACTGACCGCATAGCGGACAGCTTCGATTAGTTCGTCCGACGTTTTTACTTCGACAAATTGGTCGGCTGGCCCGCCGATTTTGAAATAAGTATGTTTGGCAAGTGACTCGTTATTTTTTATGTCCATAAATAAATTCTCCAATCAAAAATTCTCCAATTCTCCAATTTCCTTGAATTGAGTATGGAGTTTGTAGACAAAGCCGGCGCCCATGGTGAGAATAATATCTCCTGGCTGACTCGCTTGCCAGACCGTTTGGGCGGCATTGTCCCAAGTCAGCGGGGTGGTAATGGGCGAAACTTTCTCTGCAAATGAAGCGGTAGTGACCGTGTGGGGCTGACCCTTTTCCCGTGCCGATTCAAAAATGGGCATGATAAAGGTTTGATCCGCGAGACGTAAGGCATTGGCAAATTGGGCTAGCAAGGCTTCGGTACGGGTGTAAGTATGGGATTCGAAGACTAGCAGTAAGCGGCGATTGGGAAAGTGTTGTTTGAATGATTTGACAGTAATGCTGATTTCGTCCGGATGATGGCCGTAGTCGTCGTAGAGTATACGGCCGGCTACCTCGCCATGCAATTCTTGACGACGGCCAGCCCCAG
>CAZBFT010000016.1:0-5876 GCA_964491465.1 uncultured Pseudomonadales bacterium | reverse complement strand
TGGATCGACTGGAGGGCAAGGCCTATTGGGATGCCGGCGGCTTCGGCCCCCAGGACTGCGGCCAGCGCGTCAAGGCGATTTTGGTCGCCAAAAACCTGGAGAGAAAGCTTGTCAAAAAGAGAGTGGCTACGACTATAAGTGACTACGTGGCACTTAGGGGAGTCTCCTCTAAGTATTTGCTGGGTGAGCGGATCAGTATCACAGGCGACCCAAGTGCCTTCTGACGGAATCCTGGCGATAAGTTCGCGGAAGGTGGCCAAGGTAGCGGCTGCGTCGGGATAAATGTCGGGGTGGTCATGGACGATGTTGGTGGTCACCAAGATGTGAGGGGGGGGAAGGGCGAATTTGGGGCGACGGTCAGTTTTGCTCACCGCGTACTCGTCGGACTCAACAATATAAACCGGGTCAGATCCCGCGTGGCCAGGTGCAGATAAACCGGAGATACTCCCGGTACCGACGTAGTAGCCGGCGTCACGACCTGCAGCTTGAAAGAGGGCCGCCAACATGGCACTGGTGGTAGTCTTGCCCCCAACACCTGCGACTGCGATCACCTGGCGATCGGCCACAAAGTCCGCCAAAGCTTGGGCGAGAGAGAGCGCGTTGGGTGAGGGGGTAGCGTAAGCCGCTGAATAGATGATTTGATCTACGGGGGGAATTGGATCGGCAAACTGTTGGACGCGAATATGACGCTGATTTAAGACTGCGTCGGTGATGAAGTTCTCGTCCGTATCACTGCCGGACACGTCCCAGCCGGCATCCTGCATAGTGAGGGCGAGTGCAGTCATCCCTACTCCTTTGATCCCGATAAAAAATGCTGATTTCATAGATTAAAGTGAGGTGATTGCGGCCGCAAGCAAGCTTGGATCATGCCGGATCATACTGCGGGTTAGTTTGTCTCCTTTAGCTATTTTAACCGGTTTCTGGGATAAAAGGGGTGCGCGGATGATGCGGGCTTGATTCCAGGTAGCTCCAAGGTCGTCCTGAGTGACTATCGAGTCCTCGGCCTGGTATTTGCGGAGAATGGTCTGGTTGAATTTGGTATTGGAATTGAGGAGGATGTGGGTTACGCGGCCGACGGAGAGATAGCGACTAAGGTCACTCAAGAAATCGCTGGCAAGGTAGCGGTAGGTTTCGCCGGGGCGACTCATCAAGTTCATTACAAAGACCAATTTGGCATTACTTTGCTCGATGGCTTCGGATACGCCTTGGACTGCCAAATTGGCGATGGTGTTGGTATAAAGGTCGCCCGGACCCAGGATGATATAGTTAGCGTCCAGAATGGCCTGCTTGGCGGCAGGATCGATGCGAATTTGCGGGATAGTACGTAAGCTGATAATTCGTTGTTTAGCTACTAGGGGATTACTCTGGTCGATATAGTGCTCGCCCAGCACCTCAGTGCCGTCGGCGTATGTTGCCAGGAGTGAGGTGCGCTCATAACTAACCGGTAAGATTTGTCCTCTCACGCCTAACAACTTGCATGTTTCGGCAATTGCGGAAGACTGAGAACCAAGGATGTCGGACAAGGCGGCCATAAAAAGATTGCCAAAGGTCATGCCGGAGATGCCCACACCCTGGTAGTAACGATAGCTGAAGAGGCGACGTAAAGTCCCCCGGTTACGAGCGAGAGCAACAATGCTTTGGCGGATACCACTCGTCGGCAAAAGCCCAAATTCATCTCTGAGCACTTTATTACTGCCGCCGTCGTCGGCCATGGTCACAATCGCGGTAATATCTAATTCTGGATATTCACGGAGGCCGGTAAGCAAGGTGTAGGTTCCGGTCCCTCCTCCAATCACGACAATTTTCTTGGTTTGCTTCGTCATGCAGCGACATTCTAGTGGGAAGTAGGTTAAAATGCTAGCAATGTCTATTGGTACAGCTAATTTGGTAGAGCGAAGGTCGACCGCTCATTTTTTGAGTGACCAAATGCCTATAACATGGGGAGAATATCAATTTGGCTCGGTTAATGAGGTTTTTCGCCAGGCTCCTAAACATTATGAACTGGAAGTAATTGATGACCGTGTCGGTGGAATAACACCACAAAATAGACACCATGCCAAGGAAATAGCGCAATTGACGTCAAAATTCATTAAGGATGGCAAGACCAATGGAACATTGTTTACTTTCCAGTCGTACGGGATTGGGCAAATGAGTGATATTGTTCCTGCAGTTCACCTCGAAATTTATAATTTAAGCGGTCAATGGCCCTATGAACATAAACCAGAGGCAGCCGTCACTACTTTTACTTTTGGACTTTGTAGCTATTTCGAACAATTGGCCATGGCAGAAGGGTTAATACCAGAAATGCAACCCACGTATGCGGCTTTAGTAACATCGTTGGTAGAAACTAACGATAATTTTTTAGTATTAGGCAGAAGAAAAGGCTTTGCCGGTGGATTGTGGGGGATGTTTGGTGGGACACTAAACGAAGATGAGCTAGCGCTAAAAGATGGCAAGTATATGACGCCTGACGATGCAATGAAGAATGAAATAGAAACTGAATTAGGAATAGGAATGCAAGATTATCAAACAAATTTGCGAGCGATTATTCAAGACTCAATCGTTAATACTCAAGGTAGATTTCCGAGACCAATATTGGTCTATCAGTCGAAGTTAGAGCTCAATATGAGACAACTACAGAAAGCTTTTTCTGAATCAGCAAGCGCCCAACTAGAACATTCAGAGTTGGTCTCAGTCCCAAATACGTTAGACGGAATTACTGAATTTATGCAAATACACCGGCCTGAAGAATTACATGAACCTGCACAAGATATATTGGCGCTCGCTTTGGAGAGAGCGCAGGGGATACGAGGTATTATTGAGTAATTTTCTTTTGGGCTTTGACAAAGTCGCTGCGGTTATTTACGCCATGCCAGATGGAATCGTCACGCACGAACATCGCCTCCACCTTTTTACCAGCTTTGAGTGCAATCTCGACCATGTCAGTCAAGTAGTATTCCCCAGAAACTGGGTTTTCGGTAATTTTGTCAATGTAATTTTCGAGAAATAAGCGGTCAAAACAGTAAAAACCTGTATTAATTTCTTGGATTTTCTTTTCTGCCTCGGTAGCATTCTTTTCTTCAACAATTCGCAAGATATTCCCTGCGGCATCACGGACAATGCGTCCGAGGCCAACTGGATTATCTTTGTGAATGGTCAAAAATAGTAAGTCCGCGGAAGTGGCGCGCTTTTGGGCGACCATTTCGACAAATAGTGAAGGTGGATAAAACGCAGAGTCGTCACCATAAACCGCGAGCACGGTGTCGGTATCACTAGGCAGCGACGGAATCGCCGAGCGGATAGCGTCGCCCGTGCCCAACTGTTCTTTTTGTAGGGCATAAGTTACCGTGCTGCCCAGCGCGGCACGCACAGAGTCTGCCTGGTATCCAACTACGGCAATAACTTGATTAACGCCAGCCTCGTGCAAGTGCTGTACCGTATATTCGATCATGGCGCGGCCATTAAGTCGGAAGGCGACCTTATTTTTATTCTTGGCATTCATTCTCTTGCCACGGCCGGCGGCGAGGACAATGGCGGCAGTATGTGATAAGTTCAAGTTCATAAAGTTTTTTGATTGAGCGCTAGACGCATTATATTCTGATCTGACCAGGGGATTTCGGTAAAGCCATCGAGATTCATGGATTGTTCGTGACCTTTGCCACAAACTACTATCCAGTCTCCAGGTTTGGCCAGTTTGTTTACGGCTAGTTCAATCGCTTTGGAGCGGTCTGGTTCAACGACAAATTTGGTACGAGTGGCAGATGGTGCACCGTCGAGGATCATTTGGGCGATTTGGACGGGGTCTGTGCCGCGCGGATCCTCGGCAGTTAGCACCACTTTGTCGGCTAACTGGGCCGCTATTGCCCCCATGAGGGGCCGTTTGGATTCGTCGCGTTCTCCGGCGGAGCCAAATACAACGATCAATTTTTCAGCGGCATTTTTGCGCGAAGCCAAATTGGTTAAAACTGCATTGAGAGCGTTGGGGGTGTGGGCAAAGTCGACGTAGGCGTGGATACCGCGATGATTGGGGATAGCTTCCAGCCTACCAATGACACCGGGAAAGCTAATGAGGGCACGCTGGATATCGCTAGGGGGAATTTCGAGAATGAGCGCAGTGGCGATGGCCGCCAAAGTGTTGTAGAGATTATATTGACCGGTGAGGGTGACTTTATAGATAAGGCGGCCCAAGCGGAAACGGATAAAATCATCACCATATTCAATATTTTCTGGTTTGAGCTGGGAACCGCCGATGACGGAGTAGGTGGAAAAAAGGACTTTGGGGAGCGCGCGATTGATCTCGGCAAAGTCGGGGAGATCTTTGTTGACCACGGCATGCCTAGCCCGGCGGAAGAGGCGGAGTTTGGCGGCACGATAATGGGCAAAATCGCGATGGTAATCTAAATGCTCGTGGGTGATGTTGGTCAAGACTGCGATTTGGGGCCGGATGGGGAAGAAGCGAAACTGATCTAGCCCGTGACTGGTGGCTTCGAGGACTACGTAGCGGATTTTCTGTGAGCGGATCCGGCGCAGGAGCCGCTGCAAGGGAAATGGGTCGGGAGCGGTCACGTGGAAGCCGGTGTCGATACTGGTACGACCGATCTTGGCTTCGACGGTGCTAATGAGAGCAACTTTCTTACGGGCGGTCTTGAGGATATGGTAAATCAACGTGCTGGTGGTAGTTTTGCCGTCGGTGCCAGTGACCCCGATAATTTCGAGATCACGGCCGGGATTGCCGTACATGTGCGAGGCCAGGAACGCGATCGGTAAGTGATAGACGTAATTGACAAGCCACTGCGGAAATAACGGGCGGAGCCGTCGTCTGACTGAAGGTACCAATTGCATGAGTCGGTGCCGAATCTGCATAGACCTCCGTATTTTAACACCTTAAGTGCTAGGGGGGATGTTGTAGTGTAAAAGTAGTTTTTTGGCTAAGTTAAACCAGAGGGGGGCTGCGGTTTCGGAGCCCCACTGGCTGGTTTGGGGTTCGCGAAGTTTGACCAACATCACAAATCGTGGATGGTCAGCCGGGGCAAAACCAACAAAACTGGCGATGGTTTTCTCGGCGTCGTAGTGTCCGGAAACGGCTATCTGCGCCGTGCCGGTTTTGCCGGCAATCAAGTATCCTTTGGGTTTGGCCCATTGGGCTTCCCCAGCGTCGACAGCCGAGATCATTAGATTAGTCACTCTTTTGGCTGCCTCGGGCGAAACAACTTGACCACGACTCTTGGGTGAAATGGGAATCGGGGTCTCACCCAGCACGGTTTTGACCACATGCGGTTCCATCAAAATTCCCCCATTAGCGATAGCCCCTACGGCTGAGACCATCTGAATGGAAGTGACGGCAATACCTTGGCCGAAGGAACTGGTGGCATAGTCGATGTCACCCCAATGAGAGCGAAGAGGTGAAGCAACTTCTTCCTGAAGATCTATGCCTGTCTTTTGGCCAAGTCCAAATTTGCGCAGATAACCAACCATTTTTTCTCCGCCAAGCCGGCGTTGCATCCAAACCATGCCGGTGTTGTCTGAGTGGACGATAATGTCCTCGGGTGTGGCGCCGGGGCGGTATTTACTATCCCAAGTTTTGATATTGTACTGCCCTATTTCTAGGGGGCCACTACAAATATCGCAGTGGTCTGTTTCGTCTATCGCGTGTTCGTTGAAAGCAGCGGCAGCGACCAAAACTTTGAAGGTGCTGCCTGGTTCAAAGGTGCCCGCAACGCTCGGATTTTTGTATAGGCTGGGATCAAAGAGAGAAAACTTGGCTTGTGCGTAGCTTGGTAGGCTAGCCATAGCCAGAATGCCACCGGTAGTTGGGTCCATGACAATCACCTCGCCGCTACTTGCGCCATAACGCTGGAGGCCATTTTTAAGTTCTT
>CAZBFT010000015.1:8617-13431 GCA_964491465.1 uncultured Pseudomonadales bacterium | reverse complement strand
GTTGTCTGGGCTGAAGGACGATGTTGACCTGACCGTCGTTTTGAGTGTCAAAAAAATCGTGGCTGCCGACCATGGCGAGAATTTCGCCGGTATCGGGACGAGTTACCAGACCAGCTCCGTTACCTACGTGGAGATTTTGGAGGCGCGCCAGCTCGGAACTGACGGAAGACTGCAGGGTCTCTTGTGAATGCAAATCTAGAGTCGTCGTTACAGTAAGCCCGCCGCGTGTAACCGTGCTCTCACCATATAGTTTGACTAGGAGGTCGCGGACGTACATAACAAAGTGGGGAGCCAAAATTTTTACACCCTGAGGATTGAGGCTTATGGGAACGGTGAGAGCAGCGAGTTTGTCGTTTTCAGTGATGTAGCTAGCGCTAACCATGCTTTCCAAGACTTGCTTCTGGCGGACTTTGGCGAGGTAGGGAGTGGTGCCAAAGGGAGAAAAGGAAGTGGGGGCGACTGGGAGACCGGCAAGCAGTGCGCTTTCGGCCAAGGTGAGGTCGCGGGCATTTTTACCCAAGTATTGGTGAGCGGCTTCCTCGATCCCGTAAGCCGTACCTCCATAGGGAACTTGGTTAAGGTACATTTCGAGAATTTGGTCTTTGGAATACAATCTCTCGGTTTGGATGGCCAAGACAGCTTCTTTAGCTTTGCGGACCAAGGACTTTTCGGGGGTGAGGAGAGTATTTTTGATGAGCTGTTGAGTGAGGGTGGAGCCGCCCTGGAGGGTGGAGTTGCAAGTTGCAAGATGCAAGTTGCAGGTAAGGTTGTTGCGGAGGGCGCGGAGAATTCCGGTAATGTCTACACCGGGGTGGTGGTAAAAATTCTTGTCTTCGGCAGCAAGTGTCGCTTGAACAAGCTGAGGGGGGAGGTCGGCAAGTTTGACCAGCGTGCGGTTCTGATCTTTGTAAATTTGGTAAAGGAGAGTGCCGTCGCGGGCGAGGATTTTGGTGGAGAGAGCGGGGGGATGGTCAGCAAGGACAGCGGGAGAAGGGAGGTCTTTGAGGACGTAGTAATAAAAGCTTACGACTAACAGTAAACAGCACATGGCAAGTACAATCGGGGTGACAGAGAGACGGGGCAGCTGGAAATGAAGATGGGCGCGGCGCGTAGGTTTGATTCTGCGTTTACTTTGGTGCTTGCGGCGGCTGGCTTTGGGCAGAGTTGGGAGCGATGGCAAACGCAGGTGAGAGAAAAACAGCAATTCAACTTGACCAAGCTTGCGTATAAAAAATGTGATCAAGTGGAGGGAGCTGAGTCCAAAGACAGCAATAATTGTGAACAGCAAAAGGACGGGTTTACCAAGTAATTCGAGGGATTTTAGAATAATGTTATAGTGTTTATTCTCCCGACGATACATTGAGTTTATTGTAAAACAAGTGCACTACGTCGGTCTATACGCAAGGATGACTTATTTCTGATTGAGCGTGGCAATAGTTGGCCAGAGCCAAGGGACATTGTTGTCGTAACCGAGGGCCCAAATCGCGATACCGCCGAGATTGGCGTCCCGGACGAAATCAAGTTTGAGCCGAAGTGAGGTTTCATTATCAAAGTAGATTTGGGAGGACTGACCGGCGGTAGTTGCCACGCCGTAAGCAGTGAGAGAGTTGCGGTCCCACAGTAGTGAGAGAGTTTGAGAGTCCAACATTTGTTGGATGCGCTCCAAGCTAGCGGTTACACCGCGTCCTATGGTGGGGGCATATTTGGTTTCGTCGACTGTATCCCATTCGTAGCCGTAGAAGGGAATACCAAGTAGGAGCTTGCGGGAGTCGACTAGGCTTGAGATTTCGGAAATATTTTTGACGATGTTGTGTTCAAAGGTGCCACCTGTGTCGCGCAAGGGAGAGTTGGGACCGGCGTTGTCGGTAATAGGCATGGTATAGTCGTAAGTCATCACGACAAGGTAGTCAGCAAGCGGAGCGAGTGCAGCCAAATTCCAGATGCGAGGACGGGCGGCAGCAGAGGGGTAGATGCTTATGGTTAAAAGTTTGAAAGTCTGTAAAGTCGAAAGCTCGGAGCGAAGGTCGCGGATAAATTGGGTAAAGGAGTCGCGGAGGGACGAGTCGATATCGCCAAGGGGCTCAAAATCAATGTTCACACCACCGGCACCACTATCTGTAACTGCTTGAGTGATGGTGGAGACCGTATTTTGGCGAGCAGTTTGGGAGGTGAGGATGGCGGTAAGCGCATCCTGATCGGCGGGCATAAAAGTAAGGATCAGAGGTTTGTTGGGCACAGCTAACTCGTCACGCAGAAGGCGTTGATAGTTGGTGTAGCCGGGATCCTGTTCGCGGCGGTTGGCGTGGGTGTAAACATCTCCGCTGCTGGTGAGGTGAACGGCAAAGTAGGCAAAGTGGGTGAGCGGATCAAACGACTCGGGAGCCAGTTTTTTGAGATTCCAGTAAGGGGCAAAGCCAAGGACTACGTAGTCCCGTTTGGCTGTATCGCGGTTTTGCAGTGGGGATATTAGGCTAGTAGGTGAGAGCGGGATTTGAGGTGGGAGAAGGAGGTAAGTAATTAAAGTAACTAAGGGTATAAGAGTAGCCAGGGCAAAGAACTTCATTGGGTGGGCGCGATGGGGGATAAAGGAGAGTAGATGACATCGGTGGGTGGTTCTTTATACCCTTCGGGATAAGGTCCACAATCGAGGCAATAATCTTTGACAAAGGGGTCGGAAGCGACTGTTTGCTCCTTGGGTTCGACGTCACCAAATTCACTTTCGTTGGTAGGTGGATGGTGAGTAGTACGATTGACGAAGAGTTCTTTTTTGGAAATGGTGTTGACGACGGGAACTGTGTCCGACAGGAAGTATTCGTAGCGGGTGGGACAAGCGTTGTCGGCGGCAGGGAGGGCCCCCGAATCGGAACAGACGCTGGCTCCTTGGATGCTATCAGGTTTTTCAAGTCCGGGAGTTTTGACGTCTCGTAGCGCGTACTTCATGATTTTTTGCCAAATAGGGCTGGCGCCGGTTACACCACTAGCGACGTAACTCATGGGTGAGTTGTCGTTGTTGCCCACCCAAGTGGCAACTAAGAAGGTGGGGGTATAACCAATGGTCCAGTTGTCCCTAAGGTTATTAGTGGTGCCGGTTTTGACCGAGACAGTCTTGCCCGGAACATTGAGGATTGAGTTGCTGCCAAAGGCGGCAGAGCGAGCGTTATTGTCAGAAAGAATGTGGGAAATCAAGAAAGCAGTATCCTCGGAGAGCACTTTATCGCCATTCCGTTTACCATCAACGGGATTGTATTCTTCCAGGGTGTGGCCGGAACTGTCTTCGACTTTTAGAATCGCTTGCAGAGGCACTTTGATGCCTTCATTTGCGAACACGCCAAAAGCGGTAGCCATATCCGTCATCGTGACTTCGCCGCCGCCCAGGGTGAGGGAAAGACCGTATTGTTTGGGATCGGTCCAACTGCTTATCCCCATTTGCGTGGCGAAGTGCATAAAGTTTTCGACTCCATTTAAGGCTAAGACTTTGACGGCAGGAATATTTAGCGAGTTGCCGAGGGCAAAACGGATTTGGGTAAGGCCGCGGAAAGTATTGTCATAGTTTTTGGGGCAGTAGTCGGCTTGGCCGGTGACTTGGAAACAGATGGGAGAGTCGATCAACATGGTACTAGGAGTGATAACTTTGGTTTCCAGGCCAAGAGCGTAGTTAAGCGGCTTAATGGAGCTACCTGGCTGGCGAAGGCTGGTAGTCACATTTACCTTGCCATCAATATCTTCGCTAAAATAGTCCTTACTCCCGATCATAGCCAAGACTTCGCCGGTGCCAGGGTTGGTGATAAGAGCTGCGCCGTTACTGATTTTGAGACGTTTGAGGTTGGCCATTTCGGCACTGAGAGTGGCTTGGGCGACGTCTTGGAGATCAATGTCGAGGGTGGTAGTGACCCGGAGCCCGCCCGTGCCGACGGCTTGCAGTCCATACTTTTCTTCGAGGAGAGAGCGTACATACATGACAAAGTGGGGAGCACGGATGTCTACGCCGGGACTACGATAATGCAGCTCGGTGTTTTTGGCAGCAGTAGCCTCTTCGCTACTAATATATTTATCTTCAACCATGCGATCCAGAACTTGTGCTTGGCGGGATTTCGCCGCATCGGGCGAGACAAAGGGGGAGTAGCGGGATGGGGCTTGGGGGAGTCCGACCAACAAGCTAGCCTCGGATAAGGTTAAGTCTTTGGCGTCTTTGTCGAAGAAGCGGTGAGCCGCGGCCTCGATCCCATAGGCGGTGCCGCCGTAGGGGATGTGGTTGAGATACATTTCGAGAATCTGGTTTTTGCTGTAGAGAATTTCGGTGGCAACCGTGAGAATCGCTTCTTTGATTTTGCGCGAGAGGGTGCGTTCGGGGGTGAGAAGGGCGACTTTGACTAATTGTTGGGTGATGGTGCTGCCGCCTTCGAGTCTTTGACCAGTTATTGTTTTGTAGAGTGCGCGGATGATACCGCCGGTGTCAAAGCCATGATGACGGGGGAAGTTTTTGTCTTCGATGCTGATGGTGGCTTCTTTGACGTAGTCAGGCAAGGTGTCGAGTTTGACGGGGGTACGATTTTCGTCGTCGTAGATCTCATAGAGGAGTTGACCGTGGCGGTCGAGGATTTTGGTGCTGAGGGGGTAGGCGGTGGGTTTGCCCAATTTGGCAGGGGAGGGTAGGTCACGCAGGAAGAGAAAGAGACCAAGCAACAATAGTAAAACCGTGGAAGTGACGAGGGAGATAGCCCAGCGTGAATAGGTGGGTGGCAGGGATTTTTTGGTAAAACGCTTGTGGAGAGTGCGGAAAAAAGAGCTGGCAGCCATGGATTGATTATATCAGG